>NZ_AUTL01000135.1:0-21891 GCF_000498015.1 Pseudoalteromonas sp. TAE79 | reverse complement strand
TTTTTTCACGATACATTGTAGGTTGGCGTGTATCAACGACAATGCACACAGAGCTTATTCTTGATGCGTTAGAGCAAGCTATTTGGCATCGTGGCAACCCCGAAGGGTTAATTCACCACAGCGACAGAGGCAGCCAATATTTGTCTATACGATACACTGAGCGACTTGCTGAAGCTGGAATTCAAGCGTCTGTAGGCAGTGTGGGTGACTCTTATGACAATGCATTGGCTGAAACAATAAATGGATTATTTAAAACAGAGATTATTCGCAGAAATGGCCCGTGGAAGAATGTTGATGCTGTTGAATACGCAACGTTAGAGTGGGTCAATTGGTTTAATAATCAACGCTTATTATCTTCAATTGGGTATATTTCACCAGCTCAATATGAAACAGACTACTATGATAATTTAAACGAGTCAGGTAAAGTGGCCTGACTTAAACAAACTGGTCTCCGATGAACTCGGGGCGATTCACTTTAGAAAGTCTTTACCAAGATATAGAAAAAATTTTAGAAGTTCCACAAGCTGTCACTGTTGATATACACGCCAATAACGAAGTACTCGATATACCACTGATCCCTTTTAAAACTGTTTTTCAAAATCTTATTAGTAATGCAATAAAACATAACAATAAAGAGCACTCGGTTATCGACATTTCACTTATCCCCTCTAATCAATATTACATTATTGAAATAAAAGATAATGGTCCAGGAATTAACCCTAAATATTTTTCACTCATATTTAAGTTATTTCAGACATTGCAATCTCGAGATGATGTTGAAGGGAGCGGCATCGGACTCTGTATTGCCAATAAGCTCATTATTAATTATGGAGGCAAAATTGAAGTAGCCTCCGATGGGGAACTCGGCAGTACATTCACTATTTTTTGGCCCAAAGTTTAACTATGAAATTATCAATTATAAACGAGCATCATGTAGATGCTGCTCTTAGAAGGAACTTATGAATATTTTAATTGTTGATGATGACTTAGTTGATCGCAAATTAATTAAAAAAATGCTTATTTCTGATGGCTCTCATCATCATGACATTACCGAAGTAACGTGCGTACCCGAGGGCTTGAAAGCCATTGAAGACACGCACTTTGATATAATACTACTCGATTATAATATGCCTAAAGAAGATGGCATTGAAATGCTAATTGAAATGCGTGCAAAGCCTAAACTCGGTAACACCGCAATTATCATGATTAGCTCCTCAGAGAACTCAGCTTTGGCTATTGAGTGTATAGAAGCAGGCGCTCAAGACTTTTTACCAAAAGGTGATATAACGAGGGATAGTTTAAATAAAGCACTTATATATGCCAAAAAACGCTTCGAGGCAGAACAACGTATGCACAACAGTTATCTTGCTGTAAAGCATATGGCAGAACGGGATCAGCTTACTGGTTTGTCTAATCGATATCATTTTGAAGAAATACTAAAAGTAATGATAGCTAACAATAAACGTGCTAAAAACTGCGTGGCGTTACTTGCTTTAGATTTAGATAACTTTAAAAATATTAATGATACGCTTGGCCATAGTGTCGGCGACGAAATTTTAATACAAACAGTAGAAAGAATTCATAGTTGCCTGAGACAAAATGAAGGATTTGCACGCTTAGGAGGCGATGAATTTGCAGTTATAATAGGTGGAATTTGCAATATTAATCAAATAGGTATGATAGCAAATAGAATACTAGCTGAAGTGTCTAAACCCTTTTTGCATGAAGGTAGAACTTTAAATTGCAGTGTTAGTATAGGAAGTGCTTTATACCCAAACGATGCGACTGAATCTCATGAACTGCTAAAATGTGCTGACATTGCAATGTATCGCTCAAAGCAAAGTGGTAAAAGTAGAATTAGCTTTTACAAAGAGCAATATCAGTACGAATTTAGTCGCCGAGTGGATATTCAAAATAGTATAAAAGAGCATATAGAGGAAAAAAACTTTAGGCTATTTTATCAACCTGTTTATTGTTCAAAAACACAAATAATGACAGGTGTCGAAGCCCTTATCCGTTGGCCAGATACAACCATTCATTATACTCCTGATGAATTTATTCCTATTGCTGAAGAGTGCCGATTAATAGCCCCTCTTGGAAAATGGATAATTGCGAGCGCTTTAGAGCAGTTATCTTTATGGCAGCAAAGCTATGAAACTCCCTTAACACTATCTATCAATATTTCACCTATTCAGCTACAAAAAGAGATTTTAGAGAGCTATTTATTAGAGACAGTCAAAACATACAACTTAAAAACCAACAGTATTATTCTTGAAATAACAGAAACAGCTTTTATGGAAAATAGTAAAGAAGTGATTGAGATATTAACTTCTTTGTCTAACAAGGGATTTAGGATTGCTTTGGACGATTTTGGTATGGGGTACTCATCCATATCTCATCTAATATCTTACCCTATTGATATAGTAAAATTAGACAAAAGCATGCAGTCGTTGGATGGAGAAAATAATAAGCGATTAAAAATAATCGAGAGTTTATCTTTAATGCTAAAAAAATTAGATTTTTTTGTGGTAGCTGAAGGAATCGAAACGAAAGCCCAACATCAGCTATGTAAAAAACTAAACATAGACTACTTGCAAGGTTTTCTATTTTCAAAACCTATGCCTGCAAACGAGATTAACTTGATACTCGATGACTATTGTAAAAAATCATCCTTAAATAAATAGGTTATTTTGAGCCTCTGTAAAATTGAAGCTTAAATCAGACACCTATATAACTTTAAGCTAAAAACCTTTGGTTTGAGCCACATACTCAAACTAAAGGCTCTTCAATTGGCACAGCCTAATAGGTTAAAACTTAAAATACATGCACATCAGCTGTATTTATCTAAATGCTGACCAATAACAGCCATGACTTTTTCTTTTAACTCTGCTGCCTGAAAACTTCCTTTTACAAGGTAACCTTTTACAAAGTCGTGTGACATTATAATCTTTTTTTCTTCTTCTCTTTCAGATGAGCTAAACATCATAACTACACACGAGCTTATCTCTATCATTTTTCTGAGTTTAGAGAACTTCTCTAAAAATTGAATGCCATTAACTTTTGGCATATTAATGTCTAAAAATATAAGAATTGGAGGAAATCCATCAGGGTACTTTATTCTATTAGATTCATAATTTTCTAAAAATTCTAATGCTTCTTGACCATCTTTTTTTTCAAAAATTGTAAGATCTAACTTGGCTTCTTTTATTAGCCTTTTAAGAATATACCGGTCAACTTCGTTGTCATCGACAATTAATATAGGGGGTTTAATTTTTGTCATATTAGCTTATCCAATGGTATTACTATTTTAAATGTTGTGCCTTTATCAGAGCTTTGCAGTGATATTTCACCGTTTAAGTACTCAATATGTTTTTTAACCAACGCCATCCCTAAACCAGAGCCCGTACTCGTCTGTGCATGAAATCGCTTAAACATATCAAACACTTCACCTTGATGCTTTTGTGGTATTCCCATTCCGTTATCTGTAACAGTAATAAAAAACGTCTCTTGCTCATTGAAAATATCACAGCGGACATAAGGGGAGTCTTTATTTCTGTCGTAATACTTCAACCCGTTTGAAATTAAGTTTTCAATAATTTGAGCAAAACGCGCTTTTTCTGACTTTATAGGTACTGATAGATTAATTGTTGTCTCGAGCTTACAAGGGTTATCTTTCATAAGCCAAGTGAGTCGCTCTTTCATATCAATAATCAACTGATTAAAATCAATTACATCTCTATCTTCACTACCAATTTCAGCTTTAGCTAATAGTAAAATATCAACAACAAGTGTCTCTAACTTTTCCATTTGTTGATAGATAACCAATGCATTTCGACTTGCCTCTTCAGTATCTCCTGCTTTTATATCTTCAATAACAAAATGCGCAAGGGATTTAGCCCCTGACAACGGTGATTTCAGGTCATGAGAAGCTCGATAAGCAAACTGTGCGTATTCTCATGACTTTGATCACCGATTCTCATCAGCTTTGATCGCTTGATTTATCATTTTGTAGAGCCATTTTTAAATTAACTTAACTGATCATCATCAGTCAATTCATTTAACTGTTTTCGTATCGATTCTCCTTTTAAATTCAACTTAATTGCACCATGAATCAGCCTATCTAAAATAGCATCAGCGTGCGTTGATTCGCCGATCATTTGGTGCCAATTTTCCTGTGGTAACTGACTAATGATGATGTGTGATTTATAACCATATCTAGCATCGATTAATTCAAGTAAGTCGCTTCGTTGCTGAGCACTGAGTGGCTCTAGCCCCCAATCGTCTAAAATAAGTAAGTCGTATTTAATGAGTTTACCCAATAATTTTCGATAACTGCCATCGGCCTGTGCTAGAAATAGACTTTCAAGTAATTCTTTTAATCGAATATAGAAGACACTTTTTCCTTGTAAACAGTGCTCGTGACCCAAGGCACACGCGAGGTAGGTTTTGCCACAGCCTGTGGCGCCTGTAATTAATATATTCTGATGTAAACTCAGCCAGGTGCTTTGGCTGAGGCCGCGTATTTGTGCTTTATCTAGATTACGCTTCGGCGAGTAAATGAGTTGATTTAACTGACCCGGTACACGGAATTTTGCTTGTCGCACCAGTCGCTCTATTTTTCTTTGGTCACGCGTATCAATTTCATGCGTTAGCAATAAACTGACGCGCTCTATAAAGCTTTGTTCTTGATATAGGTTTGGCTGTTCAAGCTGCTGCTTGAGTGCTTGCTTTATACCCGATAACTTGAGCAATTGAAGTTGCTGATTAATTGTTTCTATCATGTTTGCATTCCTTAATGGTAGTAGTCTGTGCCACGTATGTTGCTGTGTGTAATTGGCTTTTCTGGCTCTGTTTGGAGTGTGGGTAATGGTTGTTGGTCTAACCCTTTTTGCAGCATTTGCTTAATAGATCTGTGTGTGGTCGTATTCATGCAAATTGCTCGGTAACATGCTCGCTCGAGGCGTTCCTTTGAATACGTTTTAGCTAAACTTAACACCCCTAAACAGGTGCGATAAGCTTGCTCTGGATGACGTTTGCTATTAAGCAATAATTCAACGACTTGATGAGTATAATCACCGATACTCAATGCCCATGAGCGTAAATTTATCGGTGACTGCTCATGCTGTTTTTGATGCGCCTTTGGCATATGATGTGTCTGTGTCGTATGTCCGCCTAAACGGTTTGAGCGAGGATGCTGTGCTATTAAAGTGCCGTCATAATAAAGCTGCACGAGTTGATTGGATATGTGTGCGCGTAATTGTTTTTTAACCCACAGATAAGGCACGCTGTAGTAATGTTTTTCTATTTCAACATGGTAATCAATATGCACACGTACTGTTTTGATTTGTGTATATTGATAGGGCTTTTCAGGCAATGGCTTTAATGCATTTTTATCCACCATATCAAATAGCTGTTTGCGTGATTGTTGATATTGCTTCATCACCTTATTGTTCATCATATCCAGTAGCTTTGCTATTTCATGATTGAGTTGCGCTAAGCTGTGGAAGATTTGGTTACGTAAGCGTGCCATGATCCAACGCTCAACAATTTGTACGCCGACTTCAGCCTTCGATTTATCTTTGGGTTTATAAGGTCTAGCCGGAATGACAGCAACGTTAAAGTACTCGGCTAACTGGTGGTACGTCGGATTTAAATCAGGCTCGTAGCGACAGGTTTTACTGACAGCACTTCTGAGATTATCGGGAATAACAACGTCAGGAACGCCGCCTAAAAATTCAAAGCAACGCGCATGACTCATTACCCAATCTTCAAGTTGCTGACTATACGTTGCTTCAACATAGGTATAATTTGATGCACCTAGCACAGCAACGAATATCTGAGCAGTGCGCTTTTCTTGTGTCGTCGGACAAGTAATGGTAATTGTGGGGCCACAATAATCCACAAACAGCTTTTCACCCCCTTTATGCTGCTGACGCATTGAGAGTCGCTGGGTACCTAACCATTGTTTATAAGCTCGGCAGAAGTGACTGTAGCTGTAATAAGGCTCACCCACTTTTTCAAGTAACTCATCAAATACGAGCTGTAATGTTAGGTGTTTATGTTGTTTTAAGTCTTTATTGATATTTAACCAGTCAGGCGTAGGGTGTCTTTTTTTACGCGTTGAGAAGCGCTTGAGTTTGGTGTTGAAAAATGTATTTTGCTGTTTATCCTCTGGTATTGGCCATTGATTTAAGCCTAACTCATTGGCCTTTTTAAGGTAATTAGCCACAGTACCAGGTGAAATATTTAAACTTCTGGCAATCTCTCGATGGGATAATTGTGCTGAGTACTTCAGCCGTAAAATGGAATGTAATTTACTCATAGATATAGGTCTTGTTGTCATTGTTGTTATCCTCATCAAACGATTCAGATAACGGTTTAACACACCTACAAAAATGATAAAACGTGAACTCGGTTACGAGTGGTATTAAGCTTTGATCGGCAAAATCATTAAGAGCATAAAAGTGATCATTTACAAGTGATTTTAGTGATCAAAGCTTAATGAGAATAAGCGATCAAAGTTAATGCAATTGGGTGATCAAAGCTGGAGAGAATATGCAAAACTGTGCAAGTTCGTCATTTGCTTGCTTCAGGGAGGCTGTTTGGCTATTTATAATCTCTTTGAGTTCAATACTGTTTTCAATATTTAAAAGATCATTTTTAATCCGCTGCCTGGCCGCGATAACGAGTGCTTTTAATTCACCCGACGTTTTTATATCAAGCTCATCATCTAGGTTAATATTGCTTTCGGGTTTACTTGATAAGAGCAGGGTAAGATTTCGAATAGAGCTGGATATAGTACGAGAAAGGTAACTTATAAAAATAATATTAAAAAAAGATATGACGATAACAAGTGGAATTAACGTCATTAGTAAAAACGATACTGTTTTTCTGATTGGTTCTTCAAACATCTCAGAGTGTTTGTTAAAGCTGACAAGTGCAACATTAAGGTTTAGTAAAAAATCAGCTCTACTGAGTTCACCTTTTTCATACTGAGTAACTGACAGTAGTGTTTTATCCGCAATTTCTATATCTTTTTCACAAATTGTTAAAGTTTGCTCTGTGTTAATAAATTTCATAACAGCATAATTTAATGGATTTATTTCTTCAATACAGTCAATTGGTTGCTGCCTAATTAACAATATATCTGACTCAATGGTATTTATATCTATGGGGAGATCATTTTCTATTTTTTTAACTGACTTAGTAAGTTGATGAGTATATTTTAAGTGAAGAAAATTAAGTTGGTGAAACTTGGCCCCTTTAGCTATTTCAAAAGCTGAGTAAACAGTAATACTTACCTCTGCAGCTGTTAAAATCACAATAAGCATCAGTTTTCTGGAGATATTCATATACGACACCTATTTTAGCTACTAACCCAACAGTTTTTTAATAACACTATAATAATTATAGTATTTATCACATTAGGTATAGCAGGTTTTATCTTTTTTACTAGCTCCTCTATAAATAACAATTTACGCTTAACTTAGTTCATTTTTAATACAAAGCTTCTTTTTAATTTTAGTTTGCCACTCAAGAGCAAGCTCCGGCAATTCGAGTGCTGCTAATAATACACTTTCATAATCTGGATATTTTTTATCAAAAAAAGCCTGGAACAGTTTTTTTACTGATATGTCGTGCGAGGCTTTCTTCTCGATAACAACACTATCACCCGTTTTTGCAACGCCCTGCTCTAGTACCCTAAAATACACGCCAGTGCAGTAATGCTGCGTAAACAGTTTAAGGCTGTTTTTATTATTAAGGGCGATAGCTAATTTAAAACAAGGCACACGAGGCTGGCTTACTTCAAGTAATGCAGTACCAATTCGAATATGGTCACCTATGTGTATATTCGCTTCATCAAGGTCAGAAATCGTGAAGTTTTCGCCAAAGGCACCTACTGCCAAATCATCATTCTCGAGGGTTTGTTTCCAATAATCATAATGATTGTGCGAAAACGCGTAAACCGCTTTATCAACCCCGCCGTGATTAACTAAATCAGCTTGCTCATCCCCTATAATATTTAGCTTTTCAATAACAACAGGTTCGTTAGTTGGCGTTTTGAATATTCCCGTTTTCACCTCTTTACCATTATGAATAAGAGTTTTAATTTTAGAGATATTAGTCGAGATGATTTTCATTGCGATACCAACGGATGAGGAAGTAAAGATTAATTATGCAGGTTTTAAAATTATTATAAATAAATTTAAGCAAAAAATGACCGCTTAAGACTAAGCAGTCATTTAACAATATACAGTTTTTATTATTCTGCTTGTTTTAAAAAATACGTTTCGGCCAGTCCGTTATGTATTCCAGCTAAGTCTATTTGTATTTCATCGATAAAGTCATGCAACAGACCATTTTTAAGTACTCGTACGTCTTTATTTTCTAACTCAACAATTGCATCATCAATTGATTTAATAATTTCTGTTGAGTTTGGCAAAGGTAAAACCAATGCTTTTAATTCATTCATACAAAATAAAATAGATCGTGGGAATACTTTGCTGTGCATCACAAATTCTATTACATCAGCACGCTGTACTCTAACGCCCATTTCTTGGCGATACATTTGATAAGCACTTAACGAACGCAATAAACTGATCCACTGAATATTATCAAACGGCTTCACTTCTTCTTCATTAGTAATTAACGTAGCAGAGCGAATATCTAAAATTCGCGATGTCATATCTGCGCGCTCTATAATCGAACCAAAGCGGATAAAAACATAGCCCTGATCATGATTAATTGTTGCATCTAACGCCCCAAATATTTGATGGGCTGAATCTATAATCTTTTTTAAATAATCAAAACGTCCGCGCTTTGTTATCCCTTCTTTTTGATTATCTTTTACATAATAATAAAGAGAGTTAATTTCTTCCCATACATCTCGCGGTATTACATCGCGAATTGTACGCGCGCTTTCTCGTGCCGAAGTAATAGAGTTTAAAATTGACGAGCTGTTATCACTACCAACAAGTAAATACCTTAATGCTTTTTGTTCAGTAAAATCAGTATGGTTTTCTGAATACGCTTTACGCACACCAATAATATCAATTAATGGCTCCCAGCCGGTACATACGCCTTTGGGTAAGTCCATCATCAGTAAATTGTTAACGTTGATTAAACGAGCCACATTTTCCGCGCGCTCAATGTATCGAGATACCCAATATAAAGTTTCGCCTACTCTTGATAACATATTATTTAGCCTCTTCGTCAACAATCCAAGTATCTTTACTGCCACCACCTTGTGATGAATTAACCACCAAAGAGCCTTTAACCATAGCAACACGCGTTAATCCACCAGTGGTAACTTGCGTATCTTTACCTGATGATAAAATAAACGGTCTTAAATCGGTATGTCGACCATCTGGTTTATTACCATCAAATGTTGGTACTGTTGATAAATCTAATGTTGGTTGAGCTACCCAATTTCGTGGGTCCGCTTTAATTTGAGCAATACACGCTTCTTGTTCTTTTTTAGTCGATTTAGGACCAATTAATAATCCATATCCGCCAGATTCATTTGCAGGTTTAACAACAAGCTTATCGATATTTTTAATCACATGGTCGCATTCTTTCGGATCTAAACATTTGAACGTTGGGACATTAGCAAGTTTAGCTTCCTCGCCTAAGTAGTACTTAATCATCTCAGGTACATAGGCGTAAACTACTTTGTCATCAGCAACACCTGCGCCTGGTGCATTAACTAAAGCCACATTACCTTTAGACCAAGCACGCATTAATCCAGGAACGCCAAGTTGGGATTCTGGTAAAAAGGCTTCTGGGTCTAAAAATAAATCATCTATACGACGATAAATAACATCAACTCGTTGTAGCCCTGTGATTGTTCTCATGTATACACAGTCATCTTTTTCAACAACTAAATCGCGCCCTTCTACCAGTTCGCAACCCATTTCTTGGGCAAGGTAACAATGCTCAAAATAAGCGGAGTTAAATACCCCAGGAGTAAGTACCACGACTTCTGGTTTATCTTGTGGACGAGGCGACATTGCCGCTAGCATATCAAATAATTGTGAAGGGTAATCATCAACAGGTAAAATCGATACTTGCTCAAATAATTCAGGGAATACACGCTTCATTACAGAGCGATTTTCAAGCATATAAGATACACCAGAAGGAACACGCAGGTTATCCTCAAGCACATACATTGTACCGCTACCATCGCGTACTAAATCTGAGCCACAAATATGCGCCCATATCTTATTTGGCGGGTTTATTCCCACGCATTGCTCGCGAAAGTTAACTGATTTTTCTAGTAACCCTTTTGGAAAAACACCATCTTTTATTATTTTTTGGTCGTGGTATAAATCATCTATAAAAAGGTTTAGCGCTTCAACACGTTGCTTTAAACCAACCTCTACGCTTTGCCATTCTTTTTTACCAATAGTTCGAGGAATAATATCAAACGGCCAGGCTCTATCAATCATATTACCTTCGTTGTAAACCGTGAAAGTAATACCCATTTCTTTAATTGCTAAATCAGCAACCGCTCTGGCTTTTACTAATTCTTCTGCTGATAAATTAGCAAAAAATTGTGCTAATTGTGTTCCATGCGATCTAACGTTTCCTTGTGCATCAATTAATTCATCAAAGAAACCTTTTGTTTGGTACGCTTTCCAATCAATTTTCATACACTCTTTCACCTTATCCATCATCATATATGACGTAGTTAAACTGCTATTCCATTCGAATCATATCAACCGCTACATCAAGCAATTGACTACCGCCACCAAATACCACTCCTTTTAAAGGAGTTACGTCAGAAAAGTCTCGCCCTACCGCTAGAGTAATATGCTGATCGCGTGGTAAAACATTATTTGTTGGATCAAAATCAACCCAGCCAAAGTTTGGCACAAATACCGCAAACCATGCATGAGTTGCATCTGCACCTTCTAGCTTTTCTTCGCCTTCTGGCGGCATGGTTTCTATGTACCCACTTACGTATCGACCTGCTAACCCCACGCTGCGTAAGCATGCAAGCGCAAAGTGTGCAAAGTCTTGGCAAACGCCCCTTTTTTGTGCAAAAACAGTGCTCAAAGGCGTACTAATTGTAGTAAAACCAGGATCATAATGAAATTCATGAAAAATCCGTGCCATTAAATCTGTGCACGCAGAAATTATATTTTTGTGTGCATCAAACGAAATTAATGCGTATTCTTTAATTCCTTTATCTATTGAAATAAGTTGTGAAGGTAGTACAAATTCAGACGTTTTTAATAATTCTGCCGTATTTGGTTTAACCAATAAATCACGTACTTTTCGCCAAGCAATATCAACACTCTCTAAATTGCTATTAGCGCCGACTAACAGTTCTACCTCGCTGATCATCGTGACTTTAAGTTTTTTATGCTGTATTGCTATTTCAAATGCTGTTACCTGATTATTAAAATAATCAGTAAATGTTTGTAAGTAAGTCGGAGTAGGTTCAATTTCTATACGACTACTGTGGCATATTTGCCCGCGATTCGTTTTTGGCGTTAATCGCGCTTGGTTTTGACACAAACTAACAAAGTCTGAATAGTTGTATGTAGTCGAGTGCTTTATTTTATATTTCACGATTGAGCTTGCTCAATATTAGTCCAGTTCAATTTATTTGCCGTTTGGGTATGAGAAAAATACTGTAGTAATAATACATCACAAAATGTATCTAAGTTCATACGCGTATTATGGTTAAATTCGATTAACTGGTTACGTTGTCCATTTTCACTTTTTTGTAGGTAATCTTTCTCAGTTACATAACAACTTGTTTTAGATAGTAAAATTGCTTTTTCGTGTGCCGCAATTACGCCTTGCCTGCGTTTTGTGGGTAAATGCTTACATAACTTATTAATTTCCTCTAACTGAAATAATAAAGAACGTGGGTATTCAGCATCTAAAAGTAATAACTCAAGCCCTGTACCAATGGTTTGATACATTCTGTATCGGCGCTTATGCGTAACTAAACTAACTTGGCAACTTAGCACTGCTTCAAGTAAGCCAAGCTCTTCGGGCTCGTCTAACTCTTTGGTTAATAAAGCCGCACTTAGTGATGTTATTTGTAAGCTACGCTCTACTCTTCTACCCATTTCGAGTAAAAACCAGCCATTACTATTTGGCATACAATCTGCAATCGAGCCATTAAAAGCCATAATTGAGCCTATAACTCTATCTAGGCTGCTTTGCATTGCACGCGTTGGAATATTAATATTTACATTTTTAAATACTTTAATTTGCTCATTAATATCATCAATTATTCGGCGGCTATCATGAGATAGTAATTCTTGAATTTGCACCGACGCATTTGCAATGTACTTTAATGTATTAATAATACTGCCAGCGCATTGCTCGTCTGCAAGGAGTTGAAAGGCGGTTTCTTTAGACAGATTTACATCAATGCCATCTAGTTTTAAATCAGGTTCTATATAGGGATAAACAATATATTGCGACCTAATGGCATTAGAAAGCCGTGCAACTATACTTTTTCGTATTGAATCTGGGTAAACAGAAAACTCGGTGTACTTGTCTATAAAAATACGCAAAATACGTATGGTGTTTTCGCAGCGTTCTAAGTATCGACCCAACCAAAAAAGGTGCTCAGCCGTACGGCTCGAAATAACCCCTTCGAGTAGCGTTACATCCATTCTTTTTCTAATTGGTACCGGTGGATTATGCTCGCCTAAATCAACTCTATCGGCTGTATTTATCCATGTATCTTTGATCCAACCAGATATTCTCGGATTGTTACTTTTTTCGTTCGAAAAACACAGTGCTGAAGGAAGTACTTCTACGCCATTTTCTGTGGTTAATGCATAACATCTAAATACCACTGGCTTGGAGATTAATTGCCCGTCATGCCAAAATGGTGCACTGCTAAAAGAAGGTTTTTCTTGAAAAAAGTAATTATCGGGTTCTTTGCTAATAAGTAGCTTTATTTCTTGCTCGTCTAACACTCCATCTAACTTAAGTGTAGGGTCTATAGCAGATAGTAGTTCGAGGTTATTCCAATCAACGGCTTGCGCTTCTTTTACACTTAAATAATTTGGCTCACCTAATAACAGCGGTTGTTTTAAAATTTGCTGCGATAACTTTTCTAAGTTGCACTTTATTGAAGGTGACGAGAGCACACCGCTACCAAACGGGTTTAAAACCTTAACCGACCCTTGTCGTACCGATTGTAATAAGCCCGGAATACCATGAAGTGAATATTCAGTTTGCTCTAAAGAGTCAATACAACGATCAGAAACCCAGCGTAAAATGACATTAATTTTACCCAAGCCTTGTAACGATTTTAAACAAACGTCACCACCACGTACGGTTAAGTCGGCGCTTTGTACTAATGTGTAGCCAAAGTAGGTAGATAGGAATGCATGCTCGTTGTAGTTAGGGTCATCAATTCCTTGGGTGAGAATTACAATTCGTGGGTCATCCATATAATGGGTATATTCGTTAATACCCTCTTGGAATAAATTTAAAAATTCTTTAATTTGCTGAACATTACATTCGGCAAATTCTTCAGCCATTACACGCCTTGCAATAATACGGCTTTTAATTAATAGCCCTAAGCCTAACGGGCACTGGCAATGATCGCTTAATACTTTAAATTCGCCTGTTGGCGTGCGGTAAACATCTAATGCAGTAAAAAAGAGTGTTAATTCGTTACTAGGTAAACTAAAACCTTCGCGTAAGTAATTCGGGTTTTGAAAAAGCTGCTTTGCAGGAATATGACCATCAACTAATAATGTTTGGTCACCGTAAATATCTTGCTGAATTTTATTTAATAAAAGGGTTCTTTGTTTTATTCCCTCTTCGAGCAACGCCCAATCAGCTTTAGATAACATAAATGGCAATGGGTCGAAGTGCCACTGCTTATTGCTTTCATTTTTAATATTGCCATTTTGTAGCAATTGGCTTATTTCTGTAGCGCGGCTACTAACATCATCTGCTGTTAGACTAGCTAAACGCTTAAATAAAGTATCCCAATGGTCTGGGTTTAAACCACTGTGGTTTGCTAGTTCATCATGTCCATGTGATTTATCAAGATATAGAGACAACCACTCAGGCAATTCCGGCATCGCGTTATTGTTAATATACAAGCTGAAAGCGCTCCAATTTATAGTAAATAGCCGTGTTCATAATGATGCTTTAAAAATATTTAGTCATTCCACTTTAAATAATTTCAAAGTGGAATGACACAACTATCAATTATTATTTAAAGTTAGGCTGCCTGCGTAAATCCAAGGTATTTGGATAATCAGGATTACTACTTTCTTCATCAGGTACCACGTATTCACTTGCGCTTTGCGCCGATTGAAAACTATGCGTAACCGCCGATGGGCTCCAGCTTGGTTCTGCTGATGCAAGTAACGATGGTGTATGCCCATGCTCCCAAAATCTTGCAACTCTGCGCCCTTCAGCTTCAAATGCATTAACCGGTAGCGTTTCAGGATTACGACCCCCAGCATGGCTCACATGATATACAAAGCCTCCAACTGAACGACCTTCCCACGTATCGATTAAATCAAAAACTAATGGAGCATGTACGCCAATAGTTGGGTGAAGCGCTGTAGGTGGTTGCCAAGCTCTGTATCGTATACCCGCGACCATTTCATCTTTTGCTTTACCTTTAACCGGTTTAAGCGGCACTCTTCGACCATTACACGTTACAACATAGCGATCGCTCATTGCTCCTTGTACTTTTATTTGCACTCTTTCTAATGACGAATCTACATAGCGCGCCGTACCCGACGCACTTGCCTCTTCGCCTAGTACATGCCATGGCTCGATTGCGGTTCTAAGCTCAAGTGTAACGTTATCAAGTTCTCGCGTGCCACATACCGGAAACCTAAATTCAAAAAATGGATTTAACCAACTTAACTGAAATTGAAAACCTGCTTGTTGTAAATCGCGGCTTACTTCAGCTAAATCGTTTTCTACATATTGTGGTAATAAAAACTTATCGTGTAACTCAGTACCCCAACGTATTAATGGCTTGTGGTAAGGTTTTTTCCAAAACCAAGCAAGTAAAGTACGCAACAGTAGCATTTGCACTAAACTCATTTGTGAATGTGGAGGCATTTCAAAGCCTCTAAATTCTACAATCCCTAAACGACCTGTGGCTGAATCGGGTGAATAGAGCTTATCTATACAAAATTCTGCTCTGTGTGTATTACCCGTTAAATCCACCAATAAATTACGCAGTAATCTATCAACTAACCAAGGCTCAGGCACCTCACCTTCGGGCATATGTGAGAAAGCAATTTCTAGCTCGTATAAAACTTCATCACGGGCTTCATCCACTCGCGGTGCTTGGCTTGTAGGACCAATAAAAAGCCCCGAAAACAAATACGACAAACCAGGATGATGCTGCCAATAGGTAATAAAACTTCTTAAAATATCAGGTCTGCGTAAAAATGGGCTTTGATCAGGTGTTTCGCCACCAAGCGTTACGTGGTTACCACCACCAGTACCAGTATGGCGACCATCTGCCATAAACTTATCGGTACCTAATCGGCATTCTTTTGCTAAACCATATAGCGTTGTGGTTCGACTGACTAATTGATCCCACGATGTTGAAGGATGAATATTTACTTCAATAACACCTGGATCTGGCGTTACAGCGTATTTTTCTACGCGGCTATCTTTAGGTGGGCTATAGCCTTCAATAACAAGCGGCATTTTAAGTTCTTTAGCCACACTCTCTATACTACTTATTAAACCCATGTAATGTTCAAAATGACTTGTTGGTGGCATAAATATATATAAACGCCCCTCTCTCACTTCCATGACAAGCGCAGTTTTAACCATTTCTTTACCAATAAAGCCCTTTTTAAGCTTTTTAGCTTTGGTAAAATTTTCTGGAATATCAAACGGGTCGCGGTCAATAATATTGCCGCTCCACTCAAGGCTGTCTAAAGGTAGGCGATAACCAAGTGGTGATTCACCCGGTAATAAAAAACAATGACCCCGTTTAAACTCCCACGTACACGACTGCCAACAGTTTTTACTATCGTTCCATTTTAAAGGTAGAACATAGCCAACAGGCTTTTCTATGCCTTTATCCATTTTAGCTAAAAAGCCTTTTCGGCTCATTGCATGGAGAAGTTCTGGTTGATCTGGCTTTATTTCGGTAGGTAATGAGGCTTCTTGCCACATGTGATATAAAATATCTTCATAAGCCGTAGTAAGTGCCTTGGTTTCAAGACCAAGTGAGTCACACAGTTTATCAGCAAACTTTTTAGTATCGATATGATCAAATTTATAATCTTTATTAGGATCGGCTAATAGTGCAGCATCTTGCCATAAAGGCTCGCCGTCTTTGCGCCAATAGCACGCATATTGCCAACGTGGTAATGGCTCACCCGGATACCATTTACCTTGTCCGTAATGAGTAAAGCCACCTTTTGTGTATACTTTATTCATTTCTACAAATAAATTTTGAGCTAATATTCTTTTTTCTTTACCATCGGCCTCAGTATTCCACTGAGGATGTTCCATATCGTCAATAGAAATAAACGTAGGTTCGCCGCCCATGGTTAAATGTATGTTTTCTTCATTGTAAACATTATCAACGTGCTGACCTAAGCGGTTAATTGCCGCCCACTGCGCCTCAGAATACGGCTTAGTAACACGTGGGTCTTCGTGTACACGCGTTACTTTATTATAAAAGCTAAACTCAGATTTACAGTCATCTATACCGCCGGTCACCGGCGCTGCCGAGCTTGGCTCTGGCGTACACGCCAATGGAATATGACCTTCACCAGCAAATAAACCCGAGGTAGGATCAAGCCCTATCCAACCTGCACCCGGAATATACACCTCGGTCCATGCATGCAAATCGGTAAAATCTTCTTCTGGACCGCTTGGGCCATCTAGTGATTTTTGATCTGAGGTTAGCTGTACTAGGTAACCCGATACAAATCGAGATGCCAACCCTAAATGACGAAACAATTGTACTAACAACCAAGCAGAATCACGACACGAACCTGTTTTTTTACTTATTGTTTCGTTTGCCGTTTGCACACCGGGTTCTAAACGAATGCCATAACCTACTAATTCATAAATAGCTTGATTAACAGCCACTAAAAAATCAACGCTTCTAAGCGGCTCTTTAGGGTTTAAAGATTCAATTAATTCTTTAAATTTTGGACTGGCTTTGCGTTTTTTTAAATAAGGAGAGAGTTCTGACTTTGAAATAGCATCGTAAACAAACGGGAAGTTTTCGGCGTAATCTTCTAAAAAGAAATCAAAAGGATTAATAACCGTTAGTTCGGCGACCAAATCAACTGTAAAACTAAATTCGGTAGTTGGCTTGTTAAACACCACCCTCGCTTGGTAATTACCAAAAGGGTCTTGTTGCCAATTTATATAATGATCTTCTGGAACTATTTTTAAAGAATAACTTTTAATTTTTGTACGGCTATGTGGCGCTGGACGTAATCGGAATATATGCGGCCCCATATTAACTGACCGGTCGTATTTATACTGAGTATGGTGCGAAATCCCAACTGTAATTGTCATCTATTAATTCCCCTTTAATAATGTATGGCCACAATATAACGCTGAAAATATTATTTGGACTAATTCACTTCTGCAATTTTTATACCAAAAGACTTGCTTAAGTAGTACTGTTCACCCACTCGCGGCTCTTGCACAAAGCAACGTTATGCATAAAGGTTTTGACCTAATTAATAGGAAAAACACGCCTATTCAATAAATAGTAAACTTAGTGTAATTTAAACCATCAATTTTAGATTTTTAATGGTGCAGAAAACGCACCAAAATAGTGCTTTAAAATAACTTACAATTAAAGCTAATTAATTTAAAATATTGAAATGAAACAAATAAAGTTAATTTTTAAAAATACTTACTCCGTTATTTATAACGCTAAACGGTTATAATTAAAAGTATTTATTTAGAGTTTAAAAATCATTAAAAACAATCATTAAATAGTAAGAAATAGTTCACAATAAAGCTGCTGTTAAAGTAAGTAACGGTGCTATACTAGAGCGATTTTTAACCGCTTACGTTACAGTAAAACTAACGATCTCGATGAGATAAAACAAGCAACTTTAATACATAGATGCTTACTTTAAAGATTAGTTTTGCAGTGGTGTGTTTTAATTTCAAACAAAACAGAACACGTCCAATTTGAAAAACCAGCACACCTCACTAACCTGTTAATTTTTCATTATCATCAAAGCTAAAGGTAATGCAGCACTAGGGCGTGTTGTTCTTTGGTGGTTGAATTTGCAGCAGTGTGTTTGGTATTTAAGCAAGGCAGAGTCTATGATGTGTGGTTGTTCCCCATACATAGGCGATAACGCAGCATAAATGCCAAACATGCGCTGCCCCTGGGTTCTTTCTAGGGACGATTGACTCTTTGTTGCTCGGTTTTTACTTAGCCCACTAGGTTACAAACCTCGCGCCGCGATTAAATCGCCCCTAGATTGAACAAATTTCAATCCCAAAAATCAACACGCCCTAGCGTATTTAAGATTTTTTAAATCAACCCAATCTACCTAATAGGATATTTTCTTATGCAAAAGCTAACAGATGTCGGTGAAAACTTAGTTAATGGTATAGCATCTCGTTATAACCTCAGTCACGATGCAGTAATTCACATGTTAGTTAGCGTTAATAACGGCGGTTGCTCAATGGCACAGTTTAATTGCCCAGAGCTTGGTGGTTCTGGTCAATGGATGCGTGGCGGAATGACAATGGTTGGCGACATGTTTAACAACGGTTTAAAATCAACCGTTGATAACTTGTGCAACGAACTTGCTAATATATTGAGCAATAACCAAATATTTCCGGTTATTCCTGTAGGATCGCCTGGCAGCAATCAGTGGTGGCCAGGTAACCTAGGCAGCCCATTTAGCAGTGGTGCGCAAAATAATATTCGCTACGCTATATTCCCTAATCGCTTAGCCGTTGAATTAAATGGACAAGTGAGCGTATACGACACGTTAGATCATAATATTGGTGGTGTAAGCCAACAGCAAGGCAATAATACCTCTCTTACATTTAACAGTCAGTGGGGGACAATTAATGTAAATACCCTGCCATTAATTTCAGGGCAAACGCCAACGCCTCCAGAACCACAAAAAGATTTTACGCAGCAAGTAACGCAGCCGAATTTTGCATCGTCAACACCAAACCAACTTGAAGCACCGGCTAATAATACTGTGGGGCAATACTCGGTAGACGAAACACTTCAAATTATTGAAAAGTTAGCACAACTTCGCGACTCTAATGCGTTGAGTGATGATGAATTTAATATTAAAAAGTCTGAACTTTTAAAAAGGATTTAACCACTATCCTCCAATAGCATAGCGCTAAGTAAAAGTGGTTTATACGGTCTCTTTTTTATTCGGTAACATATGAAAACATTTAAATGTAATTGCACAGATCAACTTATTTTATTTTTTGAAAGCAGCCATTGTTTGGCTTGCGGCAGAACCGTGGGTATTGATGATGAGTTCGACCAAGTTGAACCCTATGAAATTGATGAGCAATCGGGGTTATTTTACAAAGCAGAAGCGCCTGAAGTTTTTTATAAAAAATGTGATAACAACGCTCAGTATCACGTATGCAATGGTATGGTTAATTTAGACACATTTATACCTGTTGCCGATAAAGACGAAGTGCTGTGTTTTTCGTGCCGCTTTAATGAAACGGTGCCCGATTTAAGTATTGTTGAACATATTCCATTATGGAAAAAAATGGAGACAGCAAAACGTCGCGCTTTGTATACATTAAAATCATTATCACTCCCTTTAAATACCACGATTCAAGAACCTGAAAGCGGATTAAGCTTCGATTTTATAGCAGACCGTAACGTAAGCGATCACTTTGTAAGCCCTATTATAGGTCAAGACGTTGTATTTACAGGACACGATTGCGGGCATATCACTATAAACCTAGCTGAAGCAGACGACGTAGCACGCTCTCAAGCTAAAATAGCAATGGGCGAGCGTTACCGTACTTTACTTGGCCATTTTCGCCATGAACTCGGTCATTATTATTTTGATCAACTAATCGCAAATTCACCAAAAAAACGTGCTTTATGTAAGCAATATTTTGGTGATGACGAATTAGATTACCAGCAAGCGCTCGATACTCATTACAAGCAAGGCGCGCCAGCTAACTGGCATGAAACCTTTATCAGTGAATACGCTACTATGCACCCTTATGAAGACTGGGCGGAAACATGGGCGCATTACATGCACATTATCGATACTTTAGAAACAGCCAAAAACTTTTCAATTACAGGCTCAACAACAGGTAATGAGTTTGAATTAGATGAAGCAGACGAGCTTAGATTGCCACAAAGTGCATATTACTTTAATTCACAAACATCGATTGATGCTATTTTAGATACTTGGATGGAATTTTCGATCATTCTAAATTCACTAAATCGCAGCATGGGACTTGCCGATGCCTACCCATTTGTACTAACTCAAGCGGTGCGAACTAAGTTATCTTTCATCCATCATGCTATCCATAACAGGCTCAATTTAATGCCTGATTTGAGCATTGGAAAAGTGTAATAAAATAAGTTCAGTCCAAAAAAAACATTTTAATAAAGAGCCATTTATTCTTGCTATGACTTTTCATGCATAGGTAAGTGGCTTTTTTATGATGAGCAAAAAGCCGTAAAAATAGTATATCCCCTACTTTCTCGCTGAAGCTTTGTTAGTTTGTCACAGCGAGGTTATTCTTAAGTCGACTTATAATTTTTTCTTGGTAAATACTAACTGTAGAAAACTTTTGTATTGAAACAAATAAGTCAGTTAGTTTTTCGTTTGATATATCAGTGATATTAATCCCTTTATATATAATAGGTGCATTATTTTGTCTGGTTAGATTATTCGACAGTAAAATATTCAATTTTACTGTGCGTGCTAACTCTTCTTGATATAGAAAAAATTCTCTTAAATGTGTGCTAACAATATTGGCTGGTTTTGATCTGTCTATCATTAAAATTTCGTCAATTAGTCGATTTAACCTGCTGCGAGACTCTATTGCTTCGTCGAGAATATCTAACCAATTAAGTTCGCTATTTGATAGTAAAGCTAGAAAATATACCGTACGTGCTTTATTGTAATTAATAAAACCAGGCCACATAACATCTTCGCTAGATACTTTAAGTGCTTTATCGAACTGCTCAGCGGCAGATTTAAGATACATACTTACTTCTTCAAGTATTGATGGCTCTATGGTATTAATATTTTTCTTAGCCAGCTCTAAACCATCAATCGATAAAATATCTACAGAGTTCATATTTAGCGACTCTCGTAATAAATGCATGCCTTTTTTGTTGTAATACAAACCTAGGTAATTATGGTAAATGGTTTTTGTTACTGGATTACGAAGAATTGGACCTCTCACATGAAGTAAGTCTGCATGAATATTAAAATTATCATCAGCTACAAAACTTTGGTACGACACAACAGCTTTAAATAGCTTTATCGTTTCCGTTATTTGAATTGAATTACCTTTACTCACCGAGTGCAATATTTCACAGCGCCTATCAACTTCTGACAAAATTGTATCCATACGCTTTTTATAAAGCACTTTGTTAGTTTCTGATGCATTAAAAACAGCTGGAAATAAAACAATTAGGTCAATTATATACTGAAGGGTATCGGCAAAAAGAACGGCGGTTTCTGACTCTTTTTTTAGTTTATGCTCAATAGAGTCAAAAATTTCTTTCTCTAGGGCGTGTTGATCTTTGTGGTATGAAAAACAAACAGCATGAAGATAAGGTATAATTGAATTCGCCAGAAAACTTTACACCGAACCTACATGCCAAGATTAATGTTAACAGACGGGACATGGAATGTCTTATCAAAAGTAATGTACTTAAGTGGTCGAATTTATAATAAGCCC
>NZ_AUTL01000134.1:0-782 GCF_000498015.1 Pseudoalteromonas sp. TAE79 | reverse complement strand
TTTTTTCACGATACATTGTAGGTTGGCGTGTATCAACGACAATGCACACAGAGCTTATTCTTGATGCGTTAGAGCAAGCTATTTGGCATCGTGGCAACCCCGAAGGGTTAATTCACCACAGCGACAGAGGCAGCCAATATTTGTCTATACGATACACTGAGCGACTTGCTGAAGCTGGAATTCAAGCGTCTGTAGGCAGTGTGGGTGACTCTTATGACAATGCATTGGCTGAAACAATAAATGGATTATTTAAAACAGAGATTATTCGCAGAAATGGCCCGTGGAAGAATGTTGATGCTGTTGAATACGCAACGTTAGAGTGGGTCAATTGGTTTAATAATCAACGCTTATTATCTTCAATTGGGTATATTTCACCAGCTCAATATGAAACAGACTACTATGATAATTTAAACGAGTCAGGTAAAGTGGCCTGACTTAAACAAACTGGTCTCCGATGAACTCGGGGCGATTCAAATCTCATTTTAATTTCTTTTTATATACAATAATTAAACATATAGTACACCTTTATAGGTACATAGTAAATTAAATTCTTAGTATGAAATGTGCTCACTTATTCAGAATAGTTACAAAAATTAAATACTTGTTTTTAGGGCGTGTTGATCTTTGTGGTATGAAAAACAAACAGCATGAAGATAAGGTATAATTGAATTCGCCAGAAAACTTTACACCGAACCTACATGCCAAGATTAATGTTAACAGACGGGACATGGAATGTCTTATCAAAAGTAATGTACTTAAGTGGTCGAATTTATAATAAGCCC
>NZ_AUTL01000133.1:0-22572 GCF_000498015.1 Pseudoalteromonas sp. TAE79 | reverse complement strand
TTATCTCCCAAAGCATGGAAGTTATTGTGGTTAAAGAGAATAAAAACACCATTGCCTGAAACTGCTCCAAATATGTCATGGGCGTATCAGGAACTGGCAAAGTTAGGAGGCTGGAAATATACCAAGCGCACAGGGCGTGCATCTGTGAAAGTGTTATGGAAAGGATGGCTTAAGTTACAAGCCATCCTGGAAGGCTACGATTTAGCAAAATCTCTTGAGTCAGACTTGTGATCAAGAGACAGCAATTAGCGGCTTTTTTGTGTTCAATAAATAACTAATTTATTATTTACGTTTAGTAGGCTTAACACGTTGATTGTGTTTTTTAACTGCTTTGCGGATCTGGTTGATTTTAGCGCGTTTATCTTTGCGTTTTTCAGGCATAACAGAAAGCTTAGTTTGTGTCTCGCGCCCTAATTTAACGGTTTTGCGTAAGTAGTTTACTGTTTCTAAATCATACTCCATCCAACCACCTTGTGGCACGCGCTTATCAAGCTCTAGTTTACCGTAACGAATACGAATAAGACGAGATACTTCCGCATCTTGAGACTGCCATAAACGACGTACTTCACGGTTACGTCCTTCATTTAACGTTACGTTAAACCAGCGGTTAACGCCTTCGCCACCCATAGGGGTTACAGTCGTGAATTTGGCTGGACCATCTTCAAGCTCAACACCACGTAGTAAGTTTTTAACCGTTTCATTGGTTACTTCACCAAATACACGCGCAGAGTATTCACGCTCTACTTCATAGCTTGGATGCATTAAACGGTTAGCTAATTCACCATCATTAGTAAAGAGCATCAAACCCGATGTATTAACGTCTAAACGACCCACTGCAATCCAACGTTCACCATCAATGCGAGGAAGTCGATCAAATACTGTACGACGCCCTTCTGGATCTTTACGTGTGCTTAACTCACCTTCTGGTTTGTTATACATAATTACACGACAGATTCTATCTGCTTTTTCTTCAATCTTTACAGTGTGTCCGTCAACACGAATCAAATCGGTTTCTTCAACACGGTCACCTAACTTTGCCACTTTACCGTTTACGCTAACGCGGTTTGCATCAATGTATTTTTCCATTTCACGGCGTGAGCCTACGCCTGCACGGGCTAAGACTTTTTGTAACTTTTCACCTTGTATAATACTCATTCGGATGGTTCTCTCACAGAAGGATCGCTCAATAACTGGTTAATTTTACTTTGCTGCTCAGTTGGCAACGCAGGTAAATTTTCAAGCCCAGTTAACGAAAAATAATCTAAAAATTGCTTAGTAGTTGCATATAAAGCCGGCTTTCCCGGAACCTCTTTATGCCCTACCACTTTAACCCACTCTCTTTCGAGTAAGGTTTTAATAATATTCGAACCCGTAGTAACACCTCTTACTTGCTCAATTTCGCCGCGTGTAATGGGCTGCCTGTATGCAATAAGTGATAATGTTTCCAGTAAAGCACGTGAATACTTAGGCGCGCGCTCTTGCCACAAGTTATTTAACCAAGGGCTTAAACTACTGCATGCCTGAAACCGATACCCACTACCAACTTCAACTAAGCGAATACCACGAGTTTGAAAATGTTCTTGTATTGTATCTATTGCGTCGTTTATTCGCGCCATAGAAATAGCTAAATCTATTAATACAGTGTCTTTAAGGTGGCGTTTACTCACAGGCTTATCTGCAACAAAAATAGCTGCTTCAATGATCTCAACTAGTTGTTCATCACTAATTCGCCGACCCGCCATACACACTCTTAACAAATAAAAATACACAGCCATCTATTATGACAGAACAACACCAAACTAGGAAAATATATCTATCAAATAACTAAATTTAAAACACAAAAAAGCCAGTGACTAGCACTGGCTTTAATCTTACTTACTAAAATGGTAACTATTAGTTACTTTTAAAAGCTTCTAATGCATCATCTTCAGCTACTGCGTTACCATATTTTTTAATGTAACCCATAAACTCGCTTTTACTGATGCGCTTATCTTGGTTTTTATCCATGTAACCAAAATGATTTGAAATATCATCATCGTTACCTTCAACTACCGAGATATAGCCATTGCTGTCGTTATCTAGACTTGCAAAGCTGCTTTCAATTTTATCGAATTTAGCAATTTCAGCTTTAAATGCCGACTCACTTACTTCAGAATCAGTGGCTACTTTACCATTGTTTAACTTCATGTAAGTGTTGAATTCTTTGCGGCTAATTTCGTTATCCATATTGGTATCAATATTTGAAAAATGGCCCCAAATGCTATCGTCATCAGCTTCAACTTTTGAGATGTAGCCATCGCTGTCATTATCTAAACTTGCAAAGTCACTGTCTATTCTTTCAAGACCTTGATTAGATGAACAAGCCNGGCTGCTAATGTTAACTTTTTCATAAGACGTATCCTTCGTAATTAATTAAATGTCACTTTAACTAATACAAATCCAATGCCAATAATAGTTAACTTATAATAATCAATAACTTAATCTCATTCTGTATATTTATTAAACAGTTTCAGTAAGTTAAGCTTGCAAGCTTTGCAAACAACCTTGTAATTTTTGCAAAAAAACACCCGGTAAAAACCAGGCATTTCAATTTTACTTATATAGTTAAGCTAACAATTAGATTGCTGCGTTTTGGTAGCGTTTAACAAACTCAGTAACTTTTTGGCCATTACATTTTAATGAGTTTAGGTTACCAATTTTTTGACGAACAGGTGCTAAACCTTGTTTTAAAGCCGTCATACATAATTGAGTTTCTTGTTGAGCGTCTTTTGCAAATACTTCTACTTTCTCAACTGATGCGTTGCTTAATGTCGTTTTTTTAGCAATATCACGAATATCTTCACCATTACATAAAATGCTTTTAGAAAAACGAGATAGGTAAACACCGTGTTGGGCAGCTTCTTTACGAGCAACGCTAAAGCCTTCGTTTGCACTTAGTACACATAACTTAGACTCAATTTTGTTATCTTGGCTAAAGTAAGTATTGCTTTGAGCTGACGCAGTTGCAGATGCTAGTAAAGCAGTGGCTAAAAGTAGTTGAGTTTTCATGAGAGATCCTATTTGAACGAGCTAAACAAGTGAATTTCGCGCATTATATATTCAATAAAGTTAAGTTCAATTGAATTTTTTATTTATTTAAATAATTAATATTGTATTCACAATGTTTAAACTTTACCCATCATTTGATCAACATTTGCGCAGCTATTATCTCAATTCAGTCATGTTATGTACGCGTATTTACTGATACAATTTAATCTATTAAATAGAACCAATTTTAAGGTAAATTTTATGAAAGTGATTTCTTTCAATATCAATGGTCTGCGTGCTCGTCTTCACCAATTACAAGCAATTATCGACAAACATCAACCAGACGTTATTGGCTTGCAAGAGATTAAAGTTCACGACGAAGCATTCCCATTAGAAGATGTACGAAAAATGGGATATCACGTCTACTTTCATGGTCAAAAAGCGCATTATGGCGTAGCTATGTTATGCAAAAAAGAGCCTAAATCGGTCTTAAAAGGTTTTGCCACCGATACAGATGAATCGCAAAAACGCATGATAAGCGTCACTGTTGAACAAGAAAACGGTCGCGACCTTACTGTCATGAATGGCTATTTCCCACAAGGTGATAATATTAATCACGAAACTAAATTCCCTTATAAACGTCAATTTTATAAAGATTTAATGACACACCTTGAAACCAATCACACACCCGATCAAGACGTCATCGTTATGGGTGATATCAACATATCACCTACCGATTTAGATATTGGTATTGGCGAAGTAAATGCTAAACGTTGGTTAAAAACGGGTAAATGTTCTTTTCAACCAGTAGAGCGTGAATGGCTTGCAACATTACTTAATTGGGGTTTTAAAGACACCTTTAGAGAGCAAAACCCCGAAACAGACGGTCAATACTCGTGGTTTGACTATCGCTCTAAAGGGTTTGTAGATAATCGAGGACTTCGTATAGATGTAGTGCTTGCAACCAATGAGCTTGCAGCACGCTGCATAGATACAGGTATTGATTACGAACTTCGCGGTATTGAAAAACCGTCAGATCATGCCCCTATATGGTCAACATTTAAGTAATTATTATGCTCAGCCTAACAATGCAGGGGCTACTTTGGGCTCTTGTAATTATTATTGCTCTACTAAGCTTTGATAAAAAAACATATAAAACATTGCTTAATACGCCAGTCCGTCAAACTGGCGTACTTGCGTGTGCGTTAGTGTTTGCAGTGCTTTGGCGAATAAAGGCTGGCATTTTAACTGGCCTTGATTTGCACATCCTAGGTGTTACGGCTGCTACATTAATTTTAGGCTGGCGATTGACTATTTTAAGTAGCCTACTTGCCACAGCCCTACTAGCTGCCTTTGGTCAAATTGAACTTGAGCTGTTACCAGTACAACTGCTTATTGGTGCGTTTATTCCTATTTTATTGAGCTATCTTGGCTTTATAATTAGTTACCAATATTTACCTCGTCATTTTTTTGTTTATATATTTGTTTGTGCGTTTATAATCGCAGGATTTATAGCCTGTATAAAAATAGGCCTAGGTGCTTTATTTTACTTAGCTATAGGGCAATACAATTGGCAAGAACTTGCAGATAACTACGTTTATTTAAGTGCCATAATTTGGTTTCCTGAAGCAATGCTCAACGGCATGGCTATAACAATTATGATCACCTATCGCCCGCATTGGGTAAAAACTTTTTACGATAAGGACTACCTAGGCTCATGAGTCTTGAATATCAATGCCCGCTGTGTAACCTAGCACTTTTGAAAACTGATTCAACACTTCGTTGTGCTAACAACCACAGCTTTGATTTTGCTAAAGAAGGCTATGTTAATTTACTGCCTGTGCAACAGAAAAATTCAAAACAACCGGGTGATTCACTTGAAATGGTACAAGCCAGACGTGCATTTTTAGAGCGTGGGTATTATCGTTTTTTACAGCAAAGCCTTAGTGATATAATCAGTAATATAAGTGCGAATACTATTATTGATTTAGGATGCGGTGAAGGGTTTTATACCCAAGCAATCGCGAATAAAACAAATGCTGTTGTATACGGTGTCGATATTTCAAAATCAGCGGTTAAATATGCAGCAAAGCGCTACCCTAATTGCCATTTTAGTGTGGCATCAATCAGCCAAGCCCCCTTTAAAAGCCAATTTGCTGATGTACTTGTTAGCGTATTTGCACCTTTGTTTGAGCAAGAGCTTGAACGCCTAGCAAATCAAAACGCAACATTAGTAGTTGCAAGCCCAGGTCCTTGTCATCTAAAAGAGCTAAAATCGTATATATATTCAGAAGTAAACGAACATACTGAAATAGCCACTCCAAAAGGATTTCAAAAATCAGAGCAGATCCTTTTAACAGATCATATAGCGCTTAGCTTTACTGATATTAAAAACTTAATAATGATGACGCCATTTGCATGGAAATTTAGACCCGAGCACTGGACAGCACTCGAAGAAAAAGGTGAACACACTGTCACCTTATCGTTTTATATTACTCAGTTTACCAAAATAGATAATGATGTAACTCTCTAAAACTGCTCTTTAGTAAACGCCCTGTCCATTTTATCAAACATATCTTTAAGTAAATTGGCAAGCTCCAAATAACGGGGCTTGTTTTCACTTAACTGCGTTTGATATCCATTAGCTGCCATTTTAGTGTACAACTCGTTATACCATTTTTGCATCGCAGGCTCTAAAGGCGTTTGCGCTCGCTTACCCAACCAAAATAAACCTTGTAATGGTAAAGATATAAAAAATAATGCACTTGCAATGGCTTGCGGTAAAAAATCAGAACCCAAGTAATTTAGCTGAAAAAACAATGTTAGCATGGCTAAGATTGGCATTACTGTAATGGCAAGCTCAGTCGCTCTAATTACCCTAAACTCTAAAAACAAAGGCGCAAGCTCTTTGCGCATTGGCCATTTTTTACCATACAAACGGCCTGTTTGTAGTTGTGACATCACACTTTTTTGCATCATGACTCCTCACAGATACTGCTTTTAAATACAATGGAAAAACGAGCTATACGCAAAGTGTAACACAAAATGAAAGAGTTACACTTTCTCAGTAAAACAGCTTAAATTTACCTTTTAATAGCGAACAATCCTAACTTAAACATCTTAATTAAGGTAAAGTATTTAACATTGCGTTAACTACTTTGCAATTGAACATTCAATTGTTTTAGCTTTACTTAATACCGTAAGTGTAACGATTACGAATTAACGTTTACTTACTAAATTTGTTTATGGAAATTGAATCTATGCCAACAACCTCTCCTGAATCACAACACGTTTTAGTTTTAAATTGTGGTAGCTCTAGCTTAAAGTTTGCCATTATTGATGCGAACGGTGGTCACGAAATCATTTCAGGCCTTGCTGAACGCTTAGGCGCTAAAGCACCCTCTATTAAATACAATTTTAATGGTACTAAAACAGTTATCGACTTAGCGGCTAATCAAGCTCATGCTGAGGCTATAAATACGCTTGTAAGCTTAATAAAAGATCACAACTTAGACGAGCAACTTATCGCAGTGGGCCATCGTGTTGTACATGGCGGCGAGCATTTCACAAAGTCAGTCTTAATTGATGAAGATGTAATTAACGGTATTACTAAAGCCTCTTCTTTAGCGCCGCTACATGGTCATGCGAACTTGTTAGGTATTTCATCTGCACAAGCTTCATTTATAGGTTTACCGCAAGTAGCAGTATTTGACACAGCATTTCATCAAACTATGGATGAAGTTGCCTACCTTTACGCCCTACCCTATAAGCTTTATACAGATTACGGTGTGAGACGCTATGGTATGCATGGCACAAGTCATTACTATGTAGCAGGACAAACTGCTAAATTATTAAATCAGCCTATAGAGAAGAGTAATTTCATTAGTGCTCATTTAGGTAATGGCTGCTCTGTTACTGCAATAAAAAATGGTAAAAGTGTTGATACTAGTATGGGTTTAACGCCATTGGCAGGTATTGTTATGGGTACTCGCAGTGGAGATATTGACCCCGGTTTATTTAATTTTTTAACCACACAGCTTAGTTACAACGCTCAGCAAATAGATAATTTATTAAACCAAGAAAGCGGCCTACTAGGTATTAGCGAACTCTCTAACGATTGTCGAACGATTGAAGAAGCCGCTGTTGCCGGACATAAACAAGCACGTTTAGCGCTGGATATTTTTTGCTACCGACTAGCCAAACAAATTGCAGCGTATATGGTCCCATTACAGCGCCTTGATGCTGTGATTTTTACGGGTGGTATTGGTGAAAACTCAGATATTATTCGTGAAAAAGTAATTACACAACTTGCCTTTTTAGGCATTAAGTGTAATCCGCAAGCCAACCTTAATGCGCGCTTTGGTCAAGGCGGTGTTATTAGCTGTAAAAATTCACACGTCAAAGCAGTTGTAATGCCAACTAATGAAGAATGGGTCATTGCCCTTGATGCTGCAAATATCGTGAAGGAGCTTTAATATGGCACGTCGTATTATGTTAATTCCTGTTTCTACCGGTGTTGGTTTAACGTCGGTATCAGTTGGTTTAGTGCGTGCACTTGAACAAAAAACAGTTAAAGTTAACTTTTTTAAACCCATCGCTCAGCCACGTTCAGGTGAAACAGGCCCTGAAAAATCAACACAAATAGTCACTCAAGGCTCACCTATTAACCCACCAATGCCTTTTGCACTTGATTATGCAGAGCAAATGATTGGCGACGGTAAAGGTGATGATCTACTAGAGGAAATTGTTGAACGCTTTGAAAGTAAAATAAACGACGACGAAGTCGCTATTATTGAAGGTATGGTACCTACTCGTCGCCAACCTTATGCTGGGCGTGTAAACCGCGAAATTGCGCAAACACTCGGCGCCGAAATTGTATTTGTACTTACCCCTGGTAATTACACCATTACTCAAATAGAAGACCGCCTTGAAATTGCAGCAGGTAACTACGGTGGTATCGATCATCCTCGCGTACTGGGCTGTATTTTTAATAAAGTAAACGCGCCACTTGATGAAGAAGGTCGTGCACGCGCCGATTTAGTAGACTCATACAAACCTGAAGAGCTTGAAAACGAGTTAAATCGTTTAGCCTCCCTGCCTATTTTTAAAAATAATCCGTTCATGTTACTTGGCGCAATCCCGTGGGATTTTGACTTAGTAGCGCCGCGCGTAAAAGACTTAAGTGCGTATTTAAAAGCAACAATAATTAACGAAGGCGATATGCTTCATCGTCGCCTGCGACGTATTACTTTTTGTGCTCGTACGGTTTCAAATATTTTAAACTATTTTACGCCAGGCGCTTTATTAGTAACACCGGGCGATCGCTCTGACATACTTGTTGCTGCGTGTTTATCAGCTATGAATGGCACCAAACTTGGCGCCATATTGCTTACCGGTGGTTTTGAACCAGAACCGCGTATAATGGCCTTGTGTGAGCAAGCCATGCAAACCGGTTTACCAATACTTGCAACCGATGCCGACACATGGCGTACATCATTATTACTGCATAACTTTAATATGGAAGTACCAAATGATGATGACCAACGTATTGAAAAAGTAAAAGATCACAACGCAGAGCATATCAATTCAAGCTGGCTAGATACTCTAGCTAAAAGTGTAGGTAAAACTCGCAAGTTATCACCGCCCGCATTTCGTTACTTACTTACCACTAAAGCGCGTAAAGCAGGTAAAACAGTTGTTCTGCCAGAAGGCAATGAGCCTCGTACAATTAAAGCGGCTGCTATTTGTGGTCAACGCGGGATTGCTAAAACTATATTACTGGGCGATCGCGAAGAAATAATGCGTATTGCGCAACAGCAAGGTATTGAGCTAAACGAACATGTAACTATTATCGAGCCAAAAAGTATTATTAATGATTATATTGCGCCTATGGTCGAAATTCGTAAAAGCAAAGGCCTAACTGCCGTAGTAGCACAAGAGCAACTACAAGATAACGTCGTACTGGGTACAATGATGCTTGAGCAAGGTAAAGTGGACGGNCGCCCACCACTGCAATTAATTAAGACAGCGCCAGGGTCATCGCTAGTATCATCTGTATTTTTTATGCTACTACCTGACCAAGTGTTAGTTTACGGTGACTGTGCGATTAACCCAGACCCTAATTCTGAACAGCTTGCAGATATAGCGATTCAATCTGCCGACTCTGCAGCTGCATTTGGTATAGAGCCACGTGTTGCCATGATCAGCTACAGCACGGGCACTTCTGGTACCGGTGCCGATGTTGAAAAAGTACGTGAAGCCACAAAAATTGCAAAACAAAAACGTCCTGATTTAATTATCGACGGTCCACTACAATACGATGCCGCTATAATGGAAAACGTAGCTCTTAAAAAAGCACCTAACAGCCCTGTAGCCGGTAAAGCGACTGTATTTATATTCCCAGATTTAAATACGGGTAATACTACATATAAAGCAGTGCAGAGAAGTGCCGACTTAATAAGTATTGGCCCTATGCTGCAAGGTATGCGCAAACCTGTAAACGATTTAAGCCGTGGTGCATTAGTAGATGATATTGTGTATACAATCGCCTTAACTGCAATTCAGGCAGCACAAGCAGAAGCGCAAATTACTCAATAAACGCAACGTGTATTTTTTATAGCCTAGCTATTATTTATTTAATAATTAACTAGTTAGGCTATTTATACCCTGCAACCCCCATACTTATCCACAGAAATTGTGGGTAAGTTTGTAATCTCTATTAAAACCTACTCCCAAATGCCTATTTTAGTCTCGGTTACACCTTTAACTTGAAGGCAATAATCTATACTATTAAGCTATCAATAATGCTGTATCGCAGGCGTTTAATGTCAAAACAAACATTACAATTACTCAGCACAATTTTATCTATACATAGTTTAGATGTAGATGCCGACATACCTGCGGCACTTTTAAAGCAATCTTTATTTTTTATTTCTAAAACCCATGATGAACTTTCAATTGTATGCCCAAGCGATTTTGAAGTAAAAAGCCTGGATACCGAACCAGACTGGCAAGCTTTAGAGGTTGTAGGTCCACTTGGCTTTTCGTTAACCGGAATTATGGCTAATATTTCAGGCGTATTAGCGCGAGCTAAAATTTCTATCTTTTCAATCTCAACCTACGATACTGATTATATTCTCATAAAAAAACACACTGCAGATAATGCTATTTCAGCTTTAAGAAAAGAGGGTTATAACGTGGTGGTAAATTAACTTATGAAAGCTCAAAAAATTGACTATTTAGCTCAAAATAAAACGCCCCGCAGTGCCATCCTTATTACAAGCCCATTTACAGGTAAAGTAATTGAACTGAAAGAGCACCCAGAACCTTTTTTTCGTTTTGGCACTCTGGGCCCTGGTATTATGGTGCAACTAACAAGTCATAAAATTTTAGCACCGTTTGATGGAACTTTATTACAAGTAAAAAATGCAGGCACTGAGTTTATTCTACAAGCTAATAATGGTCTAAAAGCCTTGATTAACTTAACTATCCCTGATTCGCAATCAATTACGCATACCCATATTGCACAACTCAATGGTAGCAAAATATGCAAAGGTCAACGCCTTGCTTATTTTGATTTACGAGAACTTGATACTCCAATGCTTGCTAGTTTAATTTTACTAAACGGCAATAATCTTGGCACGTTTCATTACTCACATTCGCATGTAAATGCGGGCGAAGACACCCTATTAACTATTATTAAGAAGAACTAGATTTATGATCACTCTATACGGTATTAGCAACTGCGATACGATAAAAAAAGCAAAAAAATACTTAGCCGACAACAATATAGAATTCACTTTTCATGATTACCGCAAAGATGGCGTAAACGAGCAAATGGTGAGTGATTTTGCAAATAAGCTCGATTGGGAGCAACTTGTTAATAAAAGAGGCACTACTTATCGCGCATTATCTGATGAGCAAAAACAGAGCCTAACTAAAGAAAGTGCTATCCCATTGTTAGTTGAACAACCTGCCATGATCAAACGCCCAGTACTGGTAAACAATGGCACTTACCATTTAGGTTTTAAAGCAGCCCAATACGACGAGATTTTTAATAATGACTAATGATGTAATTAAACTCGCCCAAGCACTAATCCAACGTGAATCAGTAACGCCAGAAGATGCTGGCTGCCAACAAATGATGAACGATCGCCTTGCTGCGATTGGCTTTAATATAGAGTCATTATTTTTTACCGACACACTTAATACTTGGGCTCGAAAAGGCACACAATCGCCACATTTTTGTTTTGCAGGTCACACTGATGTTGTACCAACCGGTCCTGAACAAAATTGGCAACATCCGCCGTTTTCAGGATTAATAAAAGATGGCCTATTACATGGGCGTGGTGCTGCCGATATGAAAGGCTCATTAGCTGCAATGCTTGTGGCAACCGAGCGCTTTGTTACTAAACATCCAGATCATAAAGGTTCAATTTCTTTTTTAATCACCTCAGACGAAGAAGGTCCATTTGTAAACGGGACTACTCGCGTAATTGATACATTAGAAGCACGCGGTGAAAAAATTGATATGTGTCTTGTAGGCGAGCCTTCATCACGCGATGTACTCGGTGATGTGGTTAAAAATGGTCGCAGAGGTTCACTTACCGCTTTTTTAACCGTTAAGGGTATACAAGGTCATGTGGCCTACCCGCATTTAGCAAAAAACCCAATTCACTTAGCGACGCCAGCACTTACTGAACTTAGCCAAACGGTGTGGGATAACGGAAATGAATACTTCCCTGCTACCAGCTTTCAAATTTCTAATATTAATGGTGGCACGGGGGCGGGTAATGTTATTCCGGGTGAACTCGAAGTACAGTTTAACTTTAGATTTAGCACGCAAGTAACGTATGAGCAATTACAGCAACGTGTAAATGACATTCTACAAAAGCATGACTTAAATTATGAATTAAGCTGGATAGTAAATGGCTTACCTTTTATTACCGAGCACGGCCCGCTTGTTGATGCCACAGTTAAAGCGATTAAATCAGTAACCGGTTTAACCACGAATCTAGAAACCACGGGTGGTACATCTGACGGTCGCTTTATTGCTCAAACTGGCGCTAAAGTAATTGAACTTGGTCCACGTAACGCCACTATTCATAAAGTGGATGAATGCGTAAGTACCGATGATTTAATTACCCTTACCGACATTTACGAGCAAATATTAGAGCAACTTTTAGCATAATGGATGTAACTAAACCAACACCAATGATGTGTATCACAGGGCAAAGTGATACACATTTAACTGATATACAAAATCATCGCTTGCACAGCGCTATTATTAACGACTTTTTAGCGCTGCAAAGTGCAGCACAAAAAGCAGGATTTGAGCTTACTATTGCCTCAAGTTTTCGCGACTTTAATCGTCAATCAATTATTTGGAATAATAAGTTTTTAGGTATTCGACCTGTTTATAATAAACAGCAAAAGGTTGTAGATTTAACTAAATTAAATGATGTAGATAAATGCATAGCAATAATGCTCTACTCTGCATTACCTGGGGCAAGCAGGCACCATTTAGGCACCGATTTAGATGTGTTTGATAAAGCTGCGGTAAGTGATGATTATAAACTACAGCTAACACCTGATGAATACCTGCAAGGTGGGCCGTTTGCGCCTTTAAGTAATTGGCTTGATACTAACTTAGATAAATTTGGCTTTTATCGCCCTTACCAGCATGATTTAGGCGGCGTAGCACCAGAGCTTTGGCATATAAGCCATATTAAGCGATCGCAATTATTAGTGAATAAGCTTAGCGAGCAAGTACTTTTTGAATGCATAAAAAACAGTGAACTACAGGGTAAGCAGGCAATACTTGATAACTTACCCGCTATTTATACACGCTTTGTAACAAACGTGAGTCCCCCTTAAAAAGAAGGTTAACTTAAATGATATTAAACCTTCTTTTTATTTAAAATAAATACCAGCACAGCGCCTAATATTAACGAGCTTGCTACTATAAATTCCATTGTTACCTGCTCTGATAAAAACAAGACCCCGGCAACGGCTGCAAGTACAGGTACACAAAGCTGCACAACAGCAGCTTGGGTACTTTTAAGCAGTGGCATAGCCACATACCAAACACTGTAGCCAATTCCAGACGCTATCGCACCCGAGGCACATGCAAGCAAAACCCCTTCAATACTCATATTTTTTAAATAACTCATACCAACAAGTAATAAAACAGGGATAGCCACTAAGCTTCTTATAAAGTTAAACCCCGTAGTACGTAGTGGCGATACGCACACTTTACCGCGAATACTGTAAATACCCCATGCCACACCACTGAGTGCCATAAGTGATGCACCTAATAATGAAGGTACAGCAGCAGATGGCAGCATTAAATATACAAACCCACCTAGCGCCACTATAAACGCGCACCACTGAAGCACACTCAACTGCTCTTTTTGATATATACCCCAGCCAATCATAGTGAGTTGCACGGCTGAAAACAAAATCAGTGCACCGGTGCCTGTATCCAGCTCTACGTATGCAATCGAAAAACAAAGTGCATAAACTAATAGGCTTATACTGCTTCGCCAGCTTCCTTTATCGCTTAAAATAGCGGGGTTAAAAGTGCCTTTTCGTTTTAAATTATGAGTATAAATAGCCATTATAATGCCCAAACACGCAGCACCACTGAGTAAGCGAATAACTGTAAAGTTCCAAGCATCTATATAGCCTTCGGCTAAAGCCATTCTGCAAAAAAGAGAGTTTGCAGCAAACGCAATTAAAGCAATGATTGTGTACAACGTAGCTTTCAAAAAAATTCCTTAGCAATAAAAACAAATTACAGCGTTATTTCAATTAATTAATTAACCTACTAAGCTAAAAACATTGTCATAAGCGCCTATAAAACCGCTTACTGAGCAGCACATTTAAACAGGATTGGTATAACTGTGCAAAGGGAGTATTTAGTTTTAATAAATTAGATTATTTATACTAAAATCTTAGCCGCATTTGCAAAATACGGTGTCTACAACACAAGATATCCTTTTAGTATTTTTCGTATACGACTTAGTGAATAGCAATTACTTCATTTAAAAAATTCATTTATCATTACGCTTTAGGGATCATTGTATTCAATAAGACCAATAAAGTACCTTAAGCATTTCAATATTGTTACCCAACAAGAAAATTCACACTTTGTTCACCAATGTCATTTTATATTTCTTTATTAGCAGGCAGTTTTACTCTACGATTTTTTACAATATTTCACACATTTAGCTAAAAATAATATGTTAATGTATACAGGTGAATTTAGAGGAGTGCGCAGTGCGCCTAAGTATAATTTTAAGCTTTTGTTGTATTTTAAGTGGGTGTAGCACAATGGGCTTTAATGACCTATTTAATGACTATGCCACGCAAATGACACCAATAAGAAATGCGATCGAGAAAAACAATATCGAAGAAGCGCAATCCCTTATTGCCAATAATAGCACCATGCACAGCAGCTACTTACTCAACCAACTTGAGCAAGCTCGCTTAAACGACTTAGCCAATACGCCACAAGAGGCACAAAGTAAATTTGAGAACGTGTATACGCAAATGCAAAAAAAACGCGAAGCCGCCAAAATACAAGTAAGTGCGGGGCTTGAACAAAGCAATGCGTTATTTACTAACGACTCAGCCATTACTTATGTACCACCGGCTTACGAAATGAGTATGCTTCATAGTTATAAAGCACTTAACTACGTGTATAAAAACGATGTAGAAGGCGCTTTGGTCGAAATTCGCCGTGCTAATAAAGTACAAGTTGATGCACTAAGCGAAAATAAAACAGATGGCGACTCAACCGTTAAAGAAGCGCAGCAGCACTACCCTAGCATGGGCAATGTAACCAGAGATGTAAAAAATGGCTTTCAAAATGCCTATACATTTTATTTATCTGCTTTGCTTTACCAAAGTGCTAAGCAGTATGACGATGCTTATATTGATTATAAAAAAGCACTGGCTATACAACCTAACAATATTTATTTACAGCAAGATGTAATGCGCCTTGCTAAAAAACAAGGGTTTGACCAAGATCTAAATGAATTTAAAAAACGCTTTGGCGATACGCCCACTATTTCTTCATCACAAGGCGAAGTAATTGTTTTATTTGAACAAGGATTAGTACCAAAACAAGATGAATTTAAACTGCGCTTGCCAATTTATTCATCACGTGGCGATGCACGCTTTTACAGCTTGGCGATGCCGGTATATAAAGATAATGCCTATGTGCGCCGCCTTAACAATATAAATATAGATGCACAAAGCTTGGCGCTTAGCCCACTGGTACACATTGAGGCACTTGCAGCTAAAACTCTAGAAGATCAAATACCTGCAAAAGTCGCTCGCCAAGTACTTAGATTAGTAGCTAAAGAGAAAGTGCGGGCAGAACTTGCTCGCAGTGCCGGTGATGTAGGTAACATACTTGCTAATATTTATAATTTGGCGTCTGAGCAAGCTGATACACGCAGCTGGCTTACACTTCCAAATCAAATAAGTGTCGCAAGGCAAAGCCTAAATACAGGTGAGCATTCTGTGCATATAGGCACACAAGCACCTATAAATTTTACCATTAGTAAGCAAGGGTTAACGTTAATTTACTTAACCTCTATTAATAACTACTTTAATTATCACGTAGTTCAACTTTAGGAGCCATCATGAAATACATAGCGCCATTATTAGCAGCCTTAATGCTCAGTGCATGTTCCAGCCAACCGGTTACATCGGGTATTTCTGTTGAACAAAATAAAAACCAGTTTAATGAGCAATTACGTGTAGATAACCCAGAGCTTGGTAAAAAGCTGGCCATTACTGATGTGAAAACACGTCAAACCAACCAGTTAACCGATGTAGTAGTGACACTTTCGAGCCAGTATAAAAAATCACAATATTTGCAGTATCAGTTTAATTGGTTTGATAAAGACGGCTTTGTAATTAAAGGCAATCATTCACCTTGGCAAGCACTCACCTTATTTGGTTTTGCAAAAACACAATTACCGGGCTTAGCACCGAGCTCTGATGCGGTTACCTTTTCTTTAGCAGTAAGAGAAGTGTCTACCGAATCACAAGAATTTAAAGATTAAAGGAAACAACCATGATCATCAGTAACAAATTTAAAACAGTATCAACTTACGCTTTAGTTGGCTTGAGCGCTTTAGTATTAAGTGGCTGTGCTAATAAAGCCGTAGTAAGTTATGGCGATGCACAAGCAGTAGAAACAACCGATATTAATTTTGGCTCTACCGATTTACAAAAAGTAGCGAGCCAAATGACCGATTCATTACTCAGCTCACCCGTTGTTGGCACAATGACCGCTAATAAACGCCCCGTAGTATTTGTTGAGCGTATTAAAAATAAAACTAGTGAGCACATTGATACTGAATCAATCACCGATTCAATCTCAACGCAAATGCTACGCAGTGGTAAGTTCCGTTTTGTAGATATGACGCGTGTTGAGTCAGTACGTGAGCAATTAACGTTTCAAAACGAAGATGCCCTGGTTAACCCTGCAACAGCCGTTGCATTTGGTAAACAAATTGGCGCGCAATATATGTTATACGGAAATTTATCGAGCATAGTTAAGTCAAATGCCGATAAATCAGACGTATACTATAAATTTACGATGCGTTTAATGGATATGGAAAGCGGCCTAGTTGAATGGGCAGACGAAACTGAAATTCGTAAAACTAAAGAAAAATCGACATTTGGTTGGTAGTTACTAAGCCTTTACGGGCTAATAAGCCCATAAAGGCTACCAATAGGAGATTATTATGAAAGCTATAATATTAATAATGTGTGCCCTACTTAGTGTGAGCGCGCCAACTTTTGCTCAATACGAGCGCAATAAAGCAGTCCCTGTGCAGCAAGTTTTATTTGGTGACGTAAAATCGGTACGCAATATTACCGAACAAGAAATCATTCAAGACAAAAACAACGGCTGGAAAACCTTCGGCGGTGCATTACTCGGTGGCGTAGTAGGCAACCAGTTTGGTGGTGGTAGCGGCCGCACAGTAGCAACAATATTAGGTTCGGTAATTGGCGGCAGTGTTGCACATAATAGGCAGCAGCAAAGTCATTATCAGCAAAATCACTTTGTAGAGTTATTAATACAAGTTGAAAATGGCGACCAGTTTATGGTTGTTCAAGATCAGGACCAATCAATGCGTTTTAGCAAAGGCGATAACGTAAGATTAGTGTACTTGAACGACAACACAGTCCGTGTAGATAAAGCGTACTAGGACGTGCTGAACTTTCGTGGTTGAATTTGCAGCAGAATGTTTGGTATTTAGACAAGCCAGAGCCTATGAACTGTGGTTGTTCCCTATAAATAGGCGATAACGCAGCATAAATGCCAAACATGCGCTGCCCGAAGGGTTCTGCCTAGCGGCAATTAACTCTTTGTTGCTCGGTTTTACTTGGCCCACTAGGTTACAAACCTCGCGTCGCGATTTAATCGCCCCTAGATTGAACAAATTTCAATCCACAAAGATCAACACGCCCCGTTAATATATTCATGACTAAAGTAAAAAACGAGCCAAATTTGGCTCGTTTTTTTATTATTTTTTTAATAACTATACTTGGCGATAGTCTTTAAAAAAGCGCTTCATTTTTAACATTGCATCGGATAAATCATCTTTGCTTGGTAAAAAGACCAACCTAAAATGATCAGGATCTGGCCAATTAAACGCCCTGCCATGTACAAGTAATATTTTTTCGGCTTTTAGCAAATCGTACATCATCTTTTCATCATCTTTGACGTTAAAAAGTGCTGTATCTACTTTGGCAAACGCATAGAGTGCGCCTTTAGGTTTTTTACAACTAATGCCTTCAATATCATTTAATCCGCGCCATGCAATATCACGCTGCTCATACAAGCGACCACCCGGGTTTATTAGACTATCAATTGATTGCACGCCGCCCAAAGCCTGTTGAATCGCATACTGTGCAGGTACATTTGCGCACAAACGCATAGATGAAAGTATTTCTAGGCCTTTGCGTAAATCATCCATTACCGAGGTACGACCGCTTAGAACCATCCACCCCATTCTCAGCCCTGCTGCACGGTATGTTTTTGCTAAACCATTAAAAGTAATAATAGGCACATCGTCGCAAAGTGAGCCGATTGAAGTATGCGTTATACCATCGTATAAAATCTTTTCGTAAATCTCATCGCTCAATAACAGCAGTTTATGTTCACGCGCTATATCAATTAATTGCATTAACAAATCATCACTGTAAACCGCACCAGTAGGGTTATTAGGATTAATTAATACCAGCGCTTTGGTTTTAGACGTGATTTTACTTTTTATATCGGCAATGTCCGGAAACCAATCTTGCTCTTCATCACATAAATAATGTACCGGATTACCACCCGATAACGTGACCGAAGCAGTCCAAAGTGGATAATCTGGAGCAGGAATAAGCACTTCGTCACCATTATTTAATAGCGCTTGGGTGATCATCTGAATAAGTTCGCTTACGCCATTACCAATATAAATGTTATCTACATCTAAATTATGTAATCCACGTTGTTGGTAGTGTTGATAAATAGCCACGCGAGCTGAATAGAGGCCTTTAGAGTCACAGTAACCTTGAGCTGAATATAAGTTGCGGATAATATCTCGGTGCATATCTTCTGGCATATCAAAACTAAAAGCAGCCGGATTACCTATATTCAATTTTAATACTTTTTGACCTTCGTCTTCCATTTTTTTAGCTTGCGCTAAAACCGGCCCACGAATGTCATAACATACACCTTCTAATTTGTGACTCTTTTTAATATCAGACATTTTTACCTCTTTAGGGCGTATTGACTTTATGGATTAAATTTGTTCAACCTAGGGGCGATTTAATCGCGGCGCGAGATTTGTAACCTAGTGGGCTAAGTAAAAATTGAGTAACAAAGAGAAAATAGCCCCTAGGAAGAACCCTCTGGGCAATGCGTGTTTGGATTTTATGTGTTGTTATCGCCTATTTATGTGGAAAAACCACACTGCATAGGCTCTGCCTAACCTAAAAACCAGACACTCGTTGCAAATCCAATCCCGAAAGATCAACACGCCCTAGTGAGTCTTTAGACTAACCTAGTAAAGGCGCAAAATGCCAGTGTATTTGATTACTTAGTACTGAAATAAATTCACGTTTCAGTTTCAATAATTAACGAGATGCTAACCATTCATTTAGCTTAGCTTGAGAGCCTGTTACTTGAGCCATTAAGCTATTAGATGCGTCGATGGCTTCAGCTAAGTTATCTAGGTTTAAATTTTGTTCAATAACGCGAGATACTTCAGCAAGGCTTGAAGCACCAAACTGCGCAGCGTTAGATTTTAAGCTATGAGAATGACGAATCGCCGCTTCTCTGTCTTTTCCAATAGTTGCTAAAACTTCAGAGCCTAAACGCTCAAACTCCGAGCAGCAAAAATCAAGTGTATCAGCAAACTGCTCACCCAATAACGATTCCATACTCTCTAATGCTGATGTATCAATATTTATTTCTGTCATATTTTAAGCCCTTAAAACAATCCATGTAAATTACAGTTTAATAGTACTACTTTATATTGATGCGTAAAAAAAACCAACTTAATTACCTTATAAATGTATAATTGTGGGGATCATACTGGCAACAAAAAGTTTATTAAATGGCACGCACACTTTGTAATCATTGTAACTTTGCACTTAACACCTGTATTTGCAGCGCAATTACAAATATAAACAACAAAGTTAAGGTTATTATTCTACAGCACCCAAGCGAAGAAAAAATAGCAAAGAATACCGCTAAACTACTCAATTTGTGTCTAACTGATTGCCAAATAGTCAAAGGCGAAAATAATGACGACTTTTCTATTCTTAAATCACTGCCAGTAAGCTCAACTGTTTTGCTCTACCCTAACGAACACGCTGTAAATTTAGACGATAGCGCTGAGCAATCTAATATAAAAAACATCACCCATTTAATCGTGGTTGATGGTACATGGAAAAAAGCCTACAAAATTTTGCAGCTCACCACATTGCTAAATCAATTCAAAACGGTCAGTTTTAAACAGTTACCTAAAAATCGTTATGCTATTCGTAAAGCCCCTAGGGCCGACAGCCTATCCACACTTGAAGCCGTAGCACATAGTTTGTTTTTAATAGAGCAGCTAAATCCTGCACCACTTTATAATGTGCTTGATGAATTAATACAAAAACAAACCCAACACATGCCCGAGCACGTAAAAGCACGTTACTTAGATTAAATTCGTTACTATATGAAACTTGCAATGCGTAACTACCCTAACAGGCTAAAACGTGGCTTTACTCGCCAAGGCCCCGACTATCGCTTTGACGACCAAGTCGACTTTAGCGATATAAGAGATACCTTTGGCTTTAGATCTATGGTCGTCGGTAAATGGGTAACTAAAGAAGAGCGCTACATTAGCGCTAATTTAATTTACGATGCACTGGCCGACCTTGCACAAATACTGCATTTACCGCCCAAAGCTATTGGTCTTCGTGGCAAACTTAATTTTGCATTTGGTCATGGCGGTCAAAAAGGTGTACAAGCGCATTATAATGCAGCCTCTCAAACACTTGCCCTTGCAAAAAATGCAGGCGGTGGTGCACTTGCTCACGAATGGTTTCATGCGTTTGACCATCATATAAGCGAGCATTTATTTGCAGCAAAACCACGATTTGGTTTTGCCTCAAAATTATGGCTTTCAAACACGCCTAATTTATCGCACCCACTTAATAATGCTTTGAACAGTTTTTATAAAAATGTATTTTTAGATGAGCACGGCGTTGATGCAAATAGCTTTGTACAAACATGCATGGAACACGATAAAGCACAAAACATGAATTATATGAGCATGCCAGAAGAACTTGCTGCACGTTGTTTTGAAGCCTGTATTGAGCGGCATTCAAGTATAAAAAATAGCTTTTTAGTGGGGGGCTTACAAAGTAGTAATTTAATATACCCAAACGCTGAGCATATTAATAAAGCAAATGAAGCGCTTAACCAGTACTTTGAACTACTGGGTTATGCGCTTCATAAAATGGATTAAATCAGCTCATAAAGTGATGCTTAGCTAAACCATTACCTGTACTAATGGTTAGCGAACTAAATCTAGTAATTTGTTTGTGCTCTGAACATTACAATAACCAAAGCTCAATGCAGCCATAAATGCATGATGAACATTATGTGCAGATACTACCACCCCATTAAATTCAAGATCTAATGTAGCACAAGCATCATGTGCTACATGACATTCATAGCCAAAATCTACTGCAGCACGAGTAACAGCATCAATACACATATGGCTCATAGCACCAACAATAATCAACCTTTCAACGTTGAGCTCTTCTAGTACTCTTTGTAAATCAGTATCGCGAAAACTATTTATTTGATGCTTTAAAACGACCGGCTCACCTTCAATTGGAGTAACCGTAGGATGGATTTTCGCACCATCAGAGTTAGGCACAAAGAACGGAGCCTCGTCAGAAGGAAACTCATGACGAACATGAACTACAGGCATACCATTATCACGAAATTGAGCTAGTAGTATTGCTGCATTTTCTGAGGCTTTTTCAGTTCCAGACAGAGGCCATTTAGCTCCTTCGAATGTAGAGTAATAATCGTTTTGTAAATCAATAAGTAGTAATGCTATGTTAGACATAATAATCTCTCTTATGTTGTTTAGGTTATCTGTTGAGACTATTATGCAAAACATCAACTCATTACACCGATGGCGAAATAGCCATAAATCAGTTTAAAAATGACAAAGCATGTTCAGATCACAATTATCGACTACCCCAACGCCCTACAAAGTGCAGTACAAGGCTTTAAAGAGTTATTTTTTTTGGCAAACAGGATAGTTATAGAAAGCCAGCTTGAAGTTCAGTTCTCTGTAAAGGTCATTCAGCCCGATATAGATTTAGATGGGATGAGCCAAAGTGATATTATTATTCTCCCACCAAACTTAGATGGTGATTATTACTACACGCCTCAACCCAAGTTGTTGCAATACCTCAACGAGGCTCATCAAAAAGGGACTATATTATGCTCTGCTTGCGCTGGTGCATTTATACTTGCCAAAACAGGCTTATTAAATAATCGTGTTGCTACAACACATTGGCAATTAGCTGATGAATTTCATGAGACATTCCCCAAAGTATCTCTTGAGATTGAAAGTTTACTAATTAATGACGGTGATATTATTAGCGCAGGAGGGCTGATGTCATGGATTGATCTAGGGCTAGAAATCGTGGCTCAATTCACAAAACCACACGTTATGCGTACACTTGGAAAGTTTCTTATCGTTGATACGGGTAGAAGAGAACAACGCTATTACGGTAGCTTTTCGCCAAAACTTAATCACGGGAATAAACAAATATTACTAGGGCGTGTTGATCTTTGTGGTATGAAAAACAAACAGCATGAAGATAAGGTATAATTGAATTCGCCAGAAAACTTTACACCGAACCTACATGCCAAGATTAATGTTAACAGACGGGACATGGAATGTCTTATCAAAAGTAATGTACTTAAGTGGTCGAATTTATAATAAGCCC
>NZ_AUTL01000132.1:0-31811 GCF_000498015.1 Pseudoalteromonas sp. TAE79 | reverse complement strand
ATAGCAAAAAGATTTTTCCATGTGGTGTGCTGCAATGAACAAGGGCGCTTAGTTAAAAAGAAAATGTTAAAGCGTGCGCAAGTGTTATCTTTTTTCCAACAACACACTACGTGTTTAGTTGCTTTAGAGGCCTGTGCAACTTCTCATTTTTGGGCTCGAGAAATCAGAAAATGTGGTCATCAGATAAAGCTTATTCCACCTCAGCATGTAAAAGCCTTCTTAGTTGGCAATAAAAATGATTATAACGATGCTTTAGCAATTAGCGTTGCTTCAAAACAACATCATATTAAGAGTGTCTGTATAAAATCAGTTGAGCAACAAGATAACCAAGCACAGCACAAAGCGAGAGAATTAGCGGTCAGACAAAGAACGGCACTATGCAATCAAATCCGAGGCTTAACTGCTGAATACGGAATTATTTTAAATCAGGGTATAAACACAATACGCAAAAGTATCCCCCTAATTTTAGAAGATGAAAATACCGGATTATCAGGCGCATTTAAAGCGGTACTAAAGCAGTTAGAAACACAATTGAGTAACTTAGACAGCTGCATTGAAACTTACAGTACATTAATAGTTGAAACAGCAAAAAATAATGATATTTGCCAACGGATCCAAACAATACCTGGATTTGGTCCTATGGTATCAAGCGCCTATTTCAATGAAGTTGGAAATGGCAGTAACTATAAAAGAGGCCGCGATGTTTCAGCGTCTTTAGGTATCGTTCCGCGTCAACACAGTAGTGGCGGGAAAGATACTTTACTTGGGATAAGTAAGCGAGGAAATAGCTACTTAAGGTGCCTGTTGATCCAAGGAGCAAAAGCGGTTGTCTCAAGAGCAAAAACGAAGAATGATAAATTAAGTCAATGGATAAACCGACTGGTTCAAACTCGAGGGCATAATCGAGCATGTGTAGCTTATGCCAACAAGATGGCGAGAATGGCTTGGGCTATTAGCGCTTCAGGTGAGAGTTACTCACCCGTATAAATACTCTTCAAAGAATTGCGTAAGTGGCTAAAACGATGACATAACAGGTCAAACCTGCATATTGAAAACCTATAGAGTTCAGTGGTAGTAAATACCGATAACCTGATCAGGACAATATGCGCGGATTACATCAAGGTCAGAAGTAATAATCTTCACTAAAAGACCGTATATATGACAGCAAACCTGTCCCTGCTATCGTTGAATGACACCTTGCAATACTGGAGGAGACCATATATGAACTCTGGATAATAAATCTATCTCAAGCAGCTATTTTCAGCGCTCAGGTTAGTTAAATACTTAAAAAGCACGGTTTTCTAATTTAGAAGCCGTGCTTTTTTGTGTTTTATAAACGCTTAATCTAAATTAAATAGTAACCACTATGCGACCGTTAATTTCACCTTTGAGCATATCATCAAAAATTTCGTTAATGTCCTCTAAGCGTTTTTCTTCAATAATCGCTTTTACTTTACCTTGCGCTGCAAATTCCAAGCATTCTTGCAAATCTTTACGTGTACCAACAATAGAGCCAACTACTGAAACGCCATTAAGCACAGTATCAAAAATAGGAAGTGGCATATCCTCTGGAGGTAATCCCACTAATACGCATTTACCGCCACGGCGTACACTTTTATAGGCTTGTTCAAACCCAGCTTTAGACACTGCAGTACACACAACACCATGCGCGCCACCGACTTGTTCAAAAATAGCTTCGCTTGGAACCACCTCTTTAAAATCGAGGGTGATATCTGCGCCTAGCTCTTTAGCAAGCGCGAGTTTTTCTTTGCCTGTATCAACAGCTATTACATTAAAACCCATTGCTTTAGCATATTGCACGGCCAAGTGCCCAAGCCCGCCTACACCAACAATAGCAACCCACTGCCCTGGTTTAGCACCAGATACTTTTAATGCTTTATAGGTTGTAACACCTGCACAAAATAATGGAGCAGCCTCAGAAAAGCCTAATCCCTGAGGTATTTTTACAACGTAGTCGCCATGCGCTAAACAATATTCTGCATAACTACCATCAATAGAATAGCCCGTATTGTGCTGCGATAAACACAGTGTTTCTTTGCCATCTAGGCAAAACTCACAGTGCCCACATGCACTATAGAGCCAAGGAATACCCACTCTATCGCCAACTTCTAAGTGCTTAATGTTGCTTCCGACTTTTTCGATAACACCGACACCTTCGTGCCCTGGTACTAATGGCATTTTTGGTTTTACTGGCCAATCCCCATGACAGGCATGTAAATCGGTATGGCAAACGCCACAGGCCGCTATTTTTACTAAAACATCATTTATTCCCACCTCAGGAATTGGTAAGTCTGTTATTTGTAATTTACCTTTGTATTCATTATTAATTGCAGCTTTCATAGTCATTCCATCGTATGTGAAAAAATTAAAAATAAGGATTTATTTACGTATTGTTGTGTACAACATATCCCAATATAGATGTATAAATATTAATCTAAATTATACTTTAGTCGTTAAAATCAATTTATAAAATGGCTAAGAACTTGCTATCCAAAATGAGCGTGCTAGCATTTACTTTCTGAAATTACTGAAAGTTACTAAGCTATGAGTTTATCCGAAAAGAATTTTGCCTTTGTAATGCATTGTGGTGAGATGGGCAGCCGATGGGGATTCAATCGTACAATTGGGCAAATGTGTGGTTTGCTGATTATTACTAAAAATCCAATGACAGCTAATGAGATTGCAGATGCGCTTAGTATTTCTCGCGGTAATGTAAGTATGGGTATTAAAGAACTGCAATCGTGGCAGTTAATTAAAATACAGCATATTCCTGGCGATCGTAAAGAGTACTACGCCCCTGCTGGCGATATTTGGGATATGGCAAATCGCGTATTTGAAGAACGTAAAAAACGTGAAATTGAGCCCACCTTAACACTACTACGCGATAACTTATTAGACGAAGCCAGTAACGATGATGAGCTTTATGCACAAAAACAAATGGGTGAGATTCACAACCTACTTGAAACCGTCACTAAATGGTCATCAGAACTACAGCGTTTAACGCCAGAGCAACTTAATAAGCTAATGAAGCTAGGTTCTGGAATTGGTAAAGTTATTGACCTAAAAGAAAAGATATTCAAAAAAGAATAAAGCCGCAATTGCGGCTTTATTTATAGGTATATTTTAAGAATTAGATTTTTGGATAACCAATTCTATCCGACAAGTAACCTACACTAGTAGCAAAGTAATACGAGCGATTCCAATGCATAAACACTTTGTAGTTATCGTACGCTAAGTACATACGGCCATTTATATCATCAGGCATAACCAGCGCAGCACGTACGTCTACATTAGGTAAATCAGAACCATCAGCTTTACGAACACCCAGTGCTTGCCAATCAGCTAATGAGCGCTCTGAGTCATTCCAATATTCTAACCACTGCTTGCGAGTTTTGGTACCACGCACTAAAACGTATTTACTATCAAAGTTTTCAGGTAACTGAACTTGGCGACCCCACGTAAGAGAGTCATTCCAGCCTTCTTGTTTTAGATAATTAGCAATTGAGGCAAAAGCATCTTCTTTTGTAGTCCAAATATCTTTACGACCATCGTTATTGTAATCAACCGCGTAAGCATTAAAAGAGGTAGGCATAAATTGCGTTTGCCCCATTGCGCCTGCCCAAGAGCCTTTAAATTTATCAAGCGTTATGTGGCCCGACTTTAAAATATCCAGTGCAGCCCAAAGTTGGCGCTTATAAAGTGCTTCTCGGCGTCCATCAAAAGCAAGTGTCACTAATGATGAAATAACGTTATGTCCGCCTTGAATTGTACCAAAGTTACTTTCAAGTCCCCAAAGCGCCACTATAAAGCGTGCTTGTACGCCAAACTCTTTCGCTACTTTTTCAAGTACCTCTTTGTTTTCTGCGTAAAGCTTACGTGCGCGGTCAATTTTCCATTGTGGTACACGTTTTGGTAAATACGTTTCAAGGGTTTCTTTTACTTCTGGCTGGTTTTTGTCAGCCGAAACCACTTTTTCTTTATACGTTGCTGTTGCAAACGCATCGTCAATAAGTTTGGCTTCGTAACCTTTTGCGATAGCTTCTTGCTTTAAATTCGCTAAATAATTTTGAAATTCAGCCTGAGTTTTTGCCATAACAGGTGAGCTTAAACATACACCACATAATATAACGATAAGTTTTTTAATCACTATCAACTCCATTGTCTTTTCGTAATTGGCTTAGCAAACTTTGCTCAGGTGGTGGAATTTGTAAGTAGTAGCCTTTATCAGGATTTGATAACGCTGCTTTTACAGTTTCTAAATCTGCCCCACCTAAATGCTCACGTTTTGTTAAATTGATGATCATCACATAAACAGGTTGACCAAACATAGTCATCAAAGGTTCCGGAACTTTACTAAAATCATCTCTTTTTTCAACAAATAAGAACGTATCCGCTTTTTTCTTACTTTTATATACTGCAGTGAGCATTATGGCCCTATAAATTCTTGCTTAACAATGCCGCACACTATAACATGAGAGTAATAATAAGTTAGAAAAATTAGATTAGAAATTTCAATAAAGGCTCTATTCAGCCTACGTTTATCTAAAATTAATTTCTAATCAGACAAATCAATTGAGCGTGTATGTCGGACCAAATTTTTGAGTTAAAAGGGAATCTTTTTACGTTATCAGTTTTGCATCTTTATAGTACTGATATAAACCTTTTAGCAGAACAACTGTATGTAAAAATAGCCCAGGCCCCTAAGTTTTTTGAGGGTGCGCCTATTGTCGTTAATTTAATTGAAATTAAAAACAGTTCACTTGATTTTGTTCACTTAAAATCATTAATCGAGCGAATGAGTTTTAATGCGGTTGGTGTGTGTAATGGCTCAGATGAGCAACATACTCAAGCAAAGGCTGCTGGCTTATCTGTTTTAAATTATTCACAAGACGTTAAGAGCGAACCTGTTAAACAAGAGTCCAATACATCGATTGTAGAAAAAACGGTGCATTTACCAGCGCAAATTATCAGCGGTACAGTTCGCTCTGGACAACAAGTTTATGCAAAAGATAGAGATTTGATAGTACTTGGCGCAGTTAGTCATGGTGCGGAAGTCATTGCCGATGGGAATGTGCATATTTATGGCACGCTACGCGGTCGCGCTATTGCAGGCGCAAAAGGTTTTAAAGAAGCACACATTTTTTGCCAAAAACTTGAAGCCGAGCTGGTTTCAATAGATGGTAATTACTGGATCAGTGATTCGCTACAAGGTGAACATTGGGGAAATGCAGTGCAAATACAACAAAAAGACGAATCATTAGAAATTTCAGCATTGGTTAAAGGATAAATCTCATGGCAAAAGTAATTGTCGTTACCTCAGGTAAAGGCGGTGTTGGTAAAACAACATCAAGTGCTGCAATTGGCACAGGCTTAGCGTTAAAAGGCTATAAAACAGTTATTATCGACTTTGATATTGGTTTACGTAACTTAGATTTAATTATGGGTTGTGAACGCCGCGTTGTTTATGACTTTGTAAATGTAATTAATGGTGAGGCAAACCTTAACCAAGCGCTTATTAAAGATAAACGTGTAGATAAATTATTTTTACTACCTGCTTCACAAACTCGTGATAAAGATGCTTTAACACGTGAAGGTGTTGAACGCGTACTAAATGAACTAAAAGAAGACTTTGATTACATAGTATGTGATTCACCAGCAGGTATTGAAGCTGGCGCTATGATGGCAATGTACTTTGCTGATGAAGCAATTGTAACAACAAACCCAGAAGTGTCGTCAGTTCGAGATTCAGATCGTATTTTAGGTATTTTACACAGCAAATCAAAACGTGCTGAAGAAGGCCTAGAAAATATTAAAGAACACTTACTATTAACACGCTATAACCCTGGTCGTGTTGAAAAAGGTGAAATGCTATCGGTAGAAGATGTGCAAGATATTCTGTCAATCCCATTATTAGGGGTTATTCCTGAATCGCAAGCGGTATTAAGTGCTTCAAACTCAGGCCAACCTGTTATATTGGATACAGAATCTGATGCAGGACAAGCTTATGCAGATGCGATTAGCCGCTTACTAGGTGAGACTGTCGACTTTCGCTTCTTAGATGTAGAGAAAAAAGGTTTATTCAAACGGATATTTGGAGGTTAACGTGTCTTTACTTGACTACTTCCGCTCAGAAAAGAAAAACAGTGCGTCATTAGCAAAAGAGCGATTGCAGATCATAGTCGCGCACGAACGTTCTCAACGAGGAACGCCGGATTACTTACCACAATTAAAACAAGATATTTTAGATGTGATCCGTAAATACGTTAACGTGAGCAGTGACGCAGTCCAAGTTCAATTTGATCAGAACGAAGATGACTTAGCCGTGCTTGAGCTAAACGTAACCTTGCCTGACGAAGAGCCAAAAGTATAAGGCAGTAATTAAGCATTAAATTACTGCTCGCAAAAAAGCCGTTCATTAAAGTGAACGGCTTTTTTATGTTTAACAATTTTACTTTTTAGCTTCACCCTAAAATTAAAATAAGAGAGTTATTTAAGCTCTTATATTTCAACTTGAAGTTAACTAGTTTAGTTAACACTTAAGGTTATTATATAAGTAGTTAAGCATTGCCGTAATTAGCCGAGCTTATTCTGCATCACCAAAGAACAATTTAGTGATCAATTTATTATCAATAGTCTCACCCTTTAGCGTTCTCACTAACAGCTCACTACCGAGTAGTTGCAATGAAAATACCACGTCAGGTTTTACGCGCTTAATTTGCGGAATATGTTTACTTGAATTAACCAAAGCAATTGTTTTGGTGTCCTCGCCAGCAACTTCTTTAGCCGCTAAAATACTAAACGCATTTTCAGCATCATCATTACGTAACGCTAAAATATAATTTGCCTTTTTAGCGCCCGCTTCGATTAAGATATCGGCTGAGCTTGAGTCGCCATAAACAATGTCTGCATCTACCGGATATTCGTGTTCAGACCCAGTTGGGCACACTAAAGTAACTGCATCGCCACGCTCTACCAAACCGGCATAAACACTGTGTGCGGTGGGTGAAATACCTAAAATAATAAAATGATTTTTTCTCATTACGTTCGAAATCCTACCTTTAACAATTTTTTTAAGATTACCACCAATCACAGGGCCTATAATAGCACTGATCGAAGTAGCAAAAACGGTAATACCCATAACAATAATTGATGCGGTAAATAATCGCGCTGTAGACGTTACAGGGTAAAGATCGCCATAGCCTACCGTCGACATGCTCACAATAGAAAAGTAAAATGCAGTGGGTAAATCGGTGATAGGGGTACTAAACTCGCTGCCTAAATACAAAGTGCCAAACACAGCATAAAGCATTAATGCGCCTGTACTGGTTAGAGCAAACAAACTACCTGCGGTAATACTAGAGCCATCAAAGCTTTTCCAGTATACGAGTAGTAACATGCTCACAACCATAGTGTAAGACAATAATATTAGCCCAGAGCTTGACGATGAAATACTAATAACCGCGACCACTATTAATAGTATCAGTGAAAAAGCCCACGCTAAACGTGCTTTTAAAGCTAAGCCAACCGACATTATTATTAAGCCTGCACCTAAAATAAAGCGCGGTAGTTCTGTTATTCCTATTTTATCAATTAAATTTAACCAATCGAGCGACCAGTTTAATACACCCGGTAGCATTTCGAGCATACGTGCAACAACAGGTTTAATTAGCCAGTAACCATTTAAAGCAACCAAAATAGCTAATATCCAAGCTGGTTTACATAGTTCTAATAGTTTACGTTTTATTGTTTCAACTTTCATAAAAAGCACTTTAATAACAGTGGCATATAAAAAACACCACTAAATGAATAGCAAATAAATTAATAAAGCTATTATAACTGCCTCCCAATAATAGGTGCACTTATAATAGCTTAGTATTTATACCTGTTAGCTCAATACACTATTAAGTAAGTTATCTATGTAAGCTAACCTTAGAGACTTAAATACGATCAAACATCCCATTCTTTTAGCGTATCTTTTACAAAAGAATAGCGCCAAGAACTAAGCAAATCTGGTTTAATATGCTGCTCTTTTTGTGCTGCAGATAATTTCCAATTCCAACTAATTAGTTGATTAACCTGCTTTTTAGAAGCCATTACATCCTCTGGAATATTATGTTCTTTGGCAACTTTATTAATTTTTTGTTTTATCTCTTTCGCTACTTTTTTGTAACTAGGAAAGTCTATTAAACGCTTTAAAATTGCTGGGTGTTGCTCCTCAGGTAATGCTTTTGCTTGTTCAATACACTTTAGTATTTCGACTCCCGAGCGGTTCACTTCTATCGCCTCAACGCCCGGAATTTGCCTTAATGCATTTAAACTTGCAGGGCCTCGTTTAGCAATTTCTGTCATATTATGTTCTTTTAATACAAAGTTAAGTGCTAAATTTTTACGAATTGCTTTATTTCGACGCCAAACAGCCAGCTCTCTTAATATTGCAAGTTCATGTGGCCTTAGTTGCCACGCATTTTTAATGTCTTTATAGAGCAGCTCATCTGGGGTTTGAAATTCACGCTTATTAGCCACTAACTCACTTTCGCTAATAACAATATTAAATAAATCGGCGGCTTTTACACTGTCAATAATAAGATTAAAACAGGGTAATAAATGATAGGCATCGGCAGCAGCGTACTCTAATTGTTTATTTGTTAATGGCCGTTGCAACCAATTTGTACGTGATTCACTTTTATCTATTTCAATATCCAATAAAGTTTTTACCATTAGAGCAAAGCCCATACAGTTTCCTTCGCCTAAAATTTGCAGTGCAAATTGAGTATCGAATAACGGCGTAGGAACAAACCCAGCGTACTTTTGAAAAACTTCTATGTCTTCTGAAGGAGAGTGAAATACTTTTAAAACAGCAGGATCTTTTAAGATTTGCCAAAAATCGAATAATGACAGTTCTGTCAGTGGATCTATAAGTGCTAAATGCTCGCCATCATAAACTTGAATAAGTGCAACTTCTGGGTACAAAGTACGACGACGCATAAACTCTGTGTCTATGGCTAAAACGGGCTTGTTTTTAATTTGCTCAACAAAAGTATTAAGCTGATTTTGGGTTTCGATCAATTGGTATTGCACTTAATCTCCTACAATAAAAAAGCCGACATATGTCGGCTTTTTTATAGGTTGCTAATCTTTCAAGGCTCTTCGGAGTATTTTACCTACGTTAGTTTTAGGTAACTCATCCCTAAACTCTACCAGTTTTGGGACCTTGTAATTAGTTAAATTATCACGACAGTGACTTATTATATCTTTTTCAGTTAAAGAAGGGTCTTTTTTAACAACAAAAACTTTAACTTGTTCGCCACTTACATCGTGAGGAATACCAATAGCAGCAACTTCAAGCACACCTTCGTGCATAGCCACTACCTCTTCTATCTCATTAGGGAAAACATTAAAGCCAGATACAATAATCATATCTTTTTTACGATCGACTATATAAAAGAAACCTTCGTCGTCATAAGTTGCTATGTCACCGGTAGCAAACCAGCCATCTTGTAAGCTCTCAGCGGTTGCATCTGGGCGTTTGTAGTAACCAAGCATAACTTGCGGGCCTTTAACCCAAAGCTCTCCTGGTTCACCTTTTGCTGCTTCTTGGCCATTATCAAGAATTAATTTGATTTCGGTACTTGGAGCCGGTAAACCAATTGAGCCATTATATGCCGTTAAGTCATAAGGACTAACGGTAACTAAAGGAGAACACTCGGTTAAACCATACCCTTCCATTAATTTAGATTTTGTAACTGTTTGCCACTTTTCAGCAACAGGACGTTGCACGGCCATACCGCCACCAAGTGACATTTTTAAATGACTGAAATCAAGTTCGGCAAATCCTGGCGTGTTTAACAAACCATTAAATAAAGTATTTACACCCGTAATAGCAGTAAATTTAGCTTTACTTAATTCTTTAATAAAACCAGGCATGTCGCGTGGGTTAGTTATAAGTACATTTAATCCGCCGTACTTCATAAATGTTAAGCAGTTAGCCGTTAATGCAAAAATATGGTAAAGCGGTAACGCAGTTATTACCACTTCTTTACCGCGCTCAAGCACTGGGTCTAAACATCCTGAAACTTGCTCAAGATTACCTACCATATTACCGTGGCTTAACATTGCGCCTTTAGATACACCCGTTGTTCCGCCGGTATATTGTAAAAAAGCTAAATCACTTAAGTTAACCTCTGGGCGTACATAGGCATTTTCGTCGGCTTTAAGTAAGTCGCAAAAATCTATGGTATTTGGCAAAGTGTAGCTTGGCACCATCTTTTTAATGTACTTAACAACAAAGTTTACAACATGCTTTTTAATGCCACCCATCATGTCACCTACTTGGGTAACAACAATATGTTTAACATCGGTATGCGGTAGCGCTTTTTCGAGTGTATCGGCAAAGTTAGCCAATATAAAAATTGCTGAAGTATCAGAATCTTTAAGTTGGTGCTCAAGTTCACGCACTGTGTAAAGTGGGTTTACATTAACAACAACACAGCCTGCACGTAAAATACCTAAAATAGCAATGGGCGTTTGTAACAAATTAGGCATCATAACTGCCACTTTGTCACATTTTTTAAGGCCTAAATCATTTTGAATATAAGACGCAACTTTTTTAGTTGCAGTATCAATTTCATCATAAGACAAGGTTTTACCCATATTTGTAAATGCGGGTAAATCTTTGTAGTCGGTAAAACTTTTTTCAAACACTTCGAGTAATGAGGCATAGTGCTCAGGATCGATTGTTTCAGGCATACCCTCTGGGTAGCGCTTAAGCCAGATTTTTTCCACTCTTAGCCCCTGTTTATAATTATATTTTTATTAACCTTAATCTAAGTAAGGCGCTTTAACAATTGAGCAAATACTCTAATGGAGGAATAATCCCACATTTTACGTAAACTTACAATTAACATGCACCATTTTGCAGCATAAAGTCTTGAATATGCTTAAAACAGTGTTCACTACTTTGCATATGACAGTGGTGCCCACCATCTACATTAATTACCTTTAAGCTATTGTAATAACTAATATACTTTGCCAGATTTTGTTTTACAAACGAATAACCTTCGCTACCTAAAATTAATTGACACGGTGCAATTAAATCTTTTATTGCACCAATACATTGCGCCTCATCAAACCTAAAACCTGAGTGATTTTTAAGCTTTGGATCAGTTGTTAATGTATAACCATCTAAAACCGATTTTATATTTCGCTGCATTAAAAGAGCAATAAGCTCACTATTCAAATCAGTTGTTTGAGCACGTGCTTCATAAATAAGCTCTTTCGATTTATAAACTCTCTGCTTCTTATTTTTTAAACGCGCTCTATTTAATACTGCACTTTTTAGCTGTTCACATACACCTTCGCTAGGAGTCGTAACACACCCAATCCCCTCAATAAAGGTAACAGATTTTACATAATCACCAAAGCAACTAGCAAAAAGCCCTGCAACCATGGCTCCCATCGAATGTCCAACTAAATGAACTTTTTTAACACCAAGCGCATTAATAAGTTGGTACACATCATCAATATAATCAACAAAATAATAATGTGCATCATCACTTCGCCTAGATGATAAACCATGCCCCACAAAATCAATACAGTACCAAGTGTGCTTTGGCTTAGCTTTACTTAACATTGGTATAAAACTGTGGCAGTTATCTAACCAACCATGCAACGCTATTACTATTTCATCCCCAGAACCTACTTTTAAGCCATGAATATTCAAGTTATTGGTTTTAATATTAAATGGCTGCACGGCAAGTCCTTTATTAATTTAGAGCATCATTATTTATAGCATACAAGTTGTCAGACCACTAACCGAGAAAATGGTGCAAAATTCGCTATTTAATTATCTTGATGATCTAAAGAAAGCAAAAAATATAAAATAAAATTTAAACAATATCATAAGTTTAATTACAAAAAAAATAAGCTGATCTTTTTAAATATGTTTGCTTTGTATACCTTTTAAACAATTAAAAGGTGATAGCATTATATGTAGTTAAGCTATAACCAGTATAATTTAAATAAATAGAACTAACAGCGTTAACTACAATTCTATTCATATAGCCCCAAATTATAAATATCTTAGATATTCATTTATTTATCATACTATCTGTATACAATATCAGCTGCTATTAAATAAGGTACACTCATAAGGTACACAACCATGAAAAAACAGATCAGCTTATTAGCGCTTTTATGCACCGCTTCTGGTGCTTACGCAGAATCAGCACCTAAAAATGTAATTTATATGATTGGTGACGGCATGGGTCCGGCTTACACCACGGCTTATCGCTATTTTAAAGATGACCCTGCAACAAAAGAAGTAGAAGGCACGGTTTTTGACACTATTTTAAAGGGTATGGCTCGTACCTACCCTGATGACCATACTTATGTGACAGACAGCGCAGCAGGTGCTACAGCACTCAGTAGCGGTCATAAAAGTTACAATGGCGCAATTGCAGTAGATACAGACAAAAAGTCAGTTAAAACCATGCTTGAAATAGCAAAAGAGCGCGGTATGACAACAGCGCTTGTAGCAACTTCACAAATTAACCACGCAACTCCAGCAAGTTTTGCGGCACATAATGAATCACGTAATAATTATAATGACATTGCCAATGACTACATCGACAATAAAATTGAGGGTAAATTACCGGTTGATTTAATGCTTGGTGGCGGTACTAAATACTTTATTCGTGATGACCGTAATTTAGTTGATGAATTTAAAGCCGCTGGTTATCAATATGGCGACGACATTAAAAACCTAGGGCAAATTACACAAATACCTGCAATTGGTTTATACGCATCTAAAGGCTTACCTTTTGCATTAGATGAAAACCCAACTCGTCTTACTCAGTTAACGTCTAAAGCACTTGGTTTATTAGATAATCAAAACAAAGAAGGCTTTTTTGTGATGATTGAGGGCAGCCAAATTGATTGGTGTGGTCACTCTAACGATATAGCCTGTGCAATGGCTGAGATGGATGATTTTGCTAAATCAATCGAAAAAGCAAAAGCGTATGTTGATAAAAACAAAGATACTATTTTAGTCATTACTGCAGATCACTCTACAGGAGGTTTAACCCTTGGCGCACATGGTCAGTACAAATGGGAAACTGATGTAGTAAAAGGTGTTAAAGCAACTGCTGGTAAACTAACTCAACTTTTACTGGATTCTGATGATTTAAAACCAGTATGGACTGCTAACACCAATATTGAATTTACAACTGAAAACCAAATAAAACTTGAGCAAGCTAAAAAAATGGGTGAAAAAGCGCTTAATTTAGCTGTTAAAAGTATTATTAGCGATGCAAGCTTTACTGGCTGGACAACAGGCGGACATACCGCTGTAGACGTGCAGGTATTTGTCTATGGTAAAGGCAGTGAGCAATTTATTGGTTCACAAAATAATACTGATATAGCAGATAAGCTGATTGGCTTTATTAAACAGTAAGCTTTACGTGGTTTTGAACATAAAAAGCCCGAACAAATGTTCGGGCTTTTTATTAAATTTTATAGCTGTATTTATCTAAAGCGCTTACATAAGCGTTAAGCGTATATATCAACGCCTATTAAATTTTGTACTTCGGCTCTGCGTTCTAAATTGGCAAATTCAGTATAAGTAGAAATCGCTTTACTTACTTGAGCTGTCGGTTGGTCGTAAATTGTTTGGCTGTATTCATTGCTTTTAGCACTGCTTTTAAACAGTTGATTAGCTAGTTCGACGCCCTCGACACTGCTTTTTACATAATCGGTATTCGTTTTTTGAGCAGCCGGCTGGTCTAATAAACTCTGTGGTTTATTAGTAACAACTTTAGTAGGGCTAACCCTACCCGGAATATCCCCGGTAAAAAAACCTGAACCAATAGGCAGCGTCATTACGCGTCTCCAACCTTAATATTGTATAAAATTATGATTTAAAAACAACCAATTTGCAAATAATATGATTAGTCACGCCCTGGTAGCTTTTTCCACGTTACCGTATCGCGCACATATTTAGGTTGAGCGTCACTCGCTTTTACAACGTCACCCGCTAAAAACGCGGCTTCAACATGCGCTAACATATAACGCGCATCAGGCAATGTAATATCAGTATTAATTGTCACGTTTTCAAAGTCATTTAGCGCATCAGGATAGGTTTTAAAGCCCGTGCCCACAGCTACAGATGGCTCAGTGGTCGCTATATAGTCATTATTTAGTAAATCAGGTTTTATAACGCATTCTTGGTTAACTAAAAGCATTAGATTATTTTGCGCTCGGTAATGTGCAAAGTATATCTCCCCCATACGCGCATCTATACTTGGATAAACACTCAGGCTGCCTTTTTGTTCAAACGTTTGTTGAGCCATAGTAGCCAGTGTAGACACACCAACAAGCGGCAAATTAGTTGAATACGCTAAGCCTTGCGCTATAGCAACACTAATACGTACACCGGTGAAACTACCTGGCCCCTGGCCAAAACCAATGACATCTAAATCTTTTAATTTACAGTTTGCTTTAGTTAATAGCTCATCCACAAGTGGAAGTATTTTTTGGCTGTGCTGCTGCGGACACTCTTCAAAATGATGAAACGTTTGGCCCTGGTAATGTAAAACAATTGAAAGTGCTTCAGTTGAAGCATCAAGGGCAAGGATATTACTTTTGATCATTTTAGTACTCTAATTAATTTGTTTTAAAAATGTATTGGCATCTTCTAAGCTTCGCGTGCGGCGCATCGGTGGTAAGCTTTTTAAAAATACTTGGCCATATTGGCGTGTAACTAAGCGATTATCACATATTACAAGTACGCCTTTGTCTTTACTATCTCGAATTAAACGCCCTACACCTTGCTTTAGCGCAATTACAGCCTGCGGTAATTGTATGTGTGAAAAAGGGTCTTTTCCCTGCATTTGGCAATCTTGCATTTTAGCTTGTAGCAATGGATCGTCAGGGGCTGCAAATGGCAATTTGTCTATAATAACACAACTTAATGTACTGCCGCGTACATCGACACCTTCCCAAAAAGAAGCCGTGCCAAGTAATACCGCATTACCATGGCGAGTAAATTTCTCTAAAATTATACGCTTAGACATTTGCCCTTGCATATAAACTGGGTAGTCTATTTGTGTAGTTAGCCCTTCGGCCACTAAGTGCATCATTCGATAGCTAGTAAATAACACAAAACAACGCCCTTGTGCTGATTTTATAAGCTCAAGCGTTAGTTTTACAATTGCATGTGGCATATTATCAGCGTGCGATTCGGGTAAGTAGCGAGGTAAACACAGCAGCGCCTGATTAGGGTAGTCAAATGGGCTATCTACCATCATGCTTTGTTTTGGCTTTAAACCTAGGCTTGCATTAAAATGCTCTAGCTTGTTATCAACCGAAAGTGTTGCAGAAGTAAATACAAAGCCTGCGCCCGTGTCTTGCATCATTTGAGCAAACTTAGCTGATACATTCAATGGCGTTATATTAATTGTTAAATAACGGCGCGTTGTTTCATACCAATAACTAAAGCCGGTTTGGGCTGTATCAAAAACCCGCTCTAACTGCCCTTTAAACGCAAGTGCACGTTCAAATGGATGCTCAATTTTGTCGCTTCTATCTAGGCAAAGCTTGAGTACTTGATAAACAAAATCTAAATCACTGATCACACGATGGAGCGCCGCGCAAATTTGTTTATCGCTTAGTTTTTCTCGCCAATCGCCACGGCTGCCATCAACACCAAATTGTAAACGTAAATCAGCAACGCTTGTTTCAAGCTTGTTTAAGCTTTTACCAAGTTGCAGCATATCGGGAATTTCGGCTCTATAAATAGCACGTAAATCATTAATTAAATCTACCAACTTTTTAGTGCTAACACTTTCACCAAAGTAATCGCTGGCAATTTCGCTTAACTGATGGGCTTCATCAAATATGTAAGCATCTGCTTTTGGCATAAGTTCAGCAAAGCCACTTTCTTTTACAGCCATATCAGCAAAAAACAAATGGTGATTAATTACAACCACATCGGCATCGGCCGCAGTTAAACGTGCTTTGCGTATATAACAGCTTTGAAAATCTGGACACTCTTTACCTAAACAATTATCGGCTGTTGAATTTACATAAGGCAGTACTTTGGCATCATCTTCTATACCTATACAATCAGCCAAATCGCCCGATTGTGTTTCGCTTGCAAACTTAGCTACCATAGCTAGTTGATGCATTACGTCAGAGTCGTCAGTAGGTACATGTGCAACATGTTGATTAAGTCGGTAGGTGCATAGGTAATTGGCGCGCCCTTTTAATAAGGCGGTTTTTTTTGAAGCACTTAAAGCTTTAACTAGTTGCGGTAAATCTCGGTGATAAAGCTGCTCTTGTAAAGCTTTAGAACCTGTTGATATTATTGTGCGCCCTTTTGACTTAAGTGCAGGGGCTAAATATGCAAATGTTTTACCCGTACCCGTACCTGCTTCAACAACTAATTGCGAACTGTTTTTTAATGCATCCGCAACAGCTACTGCCATATCAATTTGTGGTTGGCGAGGCGTATACCCATCTAAAGATAACGCTAAAGGCCCGGTTGCACTAAACAGCTGTTTGATAATACCAATCACTTTAAAATAAATAATAGCGGGATTTTACGTAAGCAAAGCATTAAGGGCAAGTAATTACAAAACCCACTTTTACTTTACGAATTAATACGCACTTTAAATAGTGAAATTAATCATTCGATTTTACAATACACTGTGTATTTATAACGTACATTTAATTTAATAATGACAATATTTACAAAGCCTAATTTCCTATTAACTCTTACTAAAAATAATCCGTATTAAAAGCTATATTTAGGCATAAAAACTGTGACTCTGAAATATTACAGGAGTACCATACGCGGGTTTATAATCCTCTTTTTCGTGTGTCGTTAAAAAAATAGTAAGGTTAGCCAATGAATGCTTGGTATCTCATTTGTTTTCTCTCTGCCATTGCAATTTTTATTGCTTTTGCAAACCAATATATCCTCAAAATGCAAACTACAATTGCCATTACTACAGGCTCAGTTGTTATTTCTTTATTATTGATTATTGCCGTTAAATTATTAGGCGATCAAAATGCGTTAGCCATGACCCAAATTGTTTCCAGTATTAACTTTAACGAGTTATTACTTAAAGGCATGTTGGGGTTTTTACTTTATGCGGGTGCGCTCGAAATAAACCTACTTGCCCTGCGTAAGCAGCGGTGGGAAATTACTGCACTGGTCTTGTTTTCAACTATTGCCTCCACATTTATAGTGGGTTATTTGAGCTTTTATTTATTTTCAGTTTTTGGTTTTGATGTCCCTTTTATTTATTGTTTACTGTTTGGCGCGCTTATTAGCCCAACCGATCCTATTGCTGTACTTGCTATTATTAAACAAATGCGAGCGCCAGAAGGAATCTCAGTTCAAGTAGAAGGTGAGTCGCTATTTAACGACGGTATTGGTTTAGTAATATTTACGACCATTTTTTCGGTTGCTTTTTATGGCACAGATGCACAATTTGGTGACATAGCAGAGCTATTCTTTGTTGATGCAATAGGAGGCATTGCGTTTGGTTTAGTCATTGCATTAGTAGGCCACTTTTTAATTATTAATAGCCGCGATGTAAATATTCGCCTATTAATTACCTTAACTATCCCAACAGCAGGTTTTGCTGCAGCAAATATTTGGGAAATATCTGGCGCACTTGCCATGGTAACCAGTGGCATATTAATGGGTAATATTACCCGCACTAAAGCAACCGAGCGCACGGGCCCCGAAGACACGCGCTACGTAAAAGATTTTTGGCATGCAACCGACAGCTTTCTAAATGCTCTACTGTTTTTAATAATAGGTATGCTAATAGTCACTATGCCAATCACGCTTGGCGAAATTGGTTTAGGGTTATTAATGGTACCTGTTGTACTGCTAGCACGCTTTATAAGTGTAGGTGCACCATTTGTAATTTTTAAACGCTTTAGAACTTACGATAAACACAGTGTTAAAATTTTGACCTGGGGTGGACTACGTGGTGGCCTTGCTCTGGCAATGGCGGCAGCAATCCCACGCGAGCAAGTTTTTGTAGGCGGTTCAGACCTACATAACCTAATCGTTATTGTTACTTACGTAGTGGTTATATTTTCTATTATTGTACAAGGCTTAACTATTTCGCCGCTTATTCAAAGTAGCATTAAGTCAGCTGAGCAAGCCAAGTAATAAATGCTTTGTCTGCAACATATTCAGTAACCAAGTTATTATAAAAATCACTTGGTTACTGTTACTCACGTGTTACAAAAGCACTTTAAAGTTCTATAAATTGTTATCCTTTTTATTTATCTGCTTTGTTTAAATTAATCCGCTTGAAATGCAAATGAAAACAATTATAATTTTGACTTTTCCTCTACAGGGCTTTTCGATGTCCATAAATAATTCTCACATGTTTTTAAATTTGGTGTCTCTGAGCAAACGACAATTTCAATGTTTTTTTATGCTTTTTATAATGGTCATGGCAAGCTTTAGTGTTTCAGCCTCGCCTAATGAGCAAACAAAAATAAAACAAATTGCACAGCTTGCAGAGTATGTAGGTGTTGATTACGTGGCAGCTGTTGGGAATGGTGAAATACTAGACCCCAACGAATATCAAGAAATGACTGAATTTTCGCACGTTATTATTGAGCAAGCTGGACAGCTATCAAGCCAAACCAATGAGTTTGATACAGTAAAGGCACAAGCTAAAGCACTGCATACAGCGATTGGTAATAAAGCGAGTGTTGCCGATGTACGTGCAGCAAGCTCAGCGCTTCGTGAGTCGCTGCTTACCTTTATGCCACAACTATCGTTACCTACATCACTGCTTCCGGTTGAGCAAACTAAAGCGCTTTTTGCTACTAACTGCTCAATGTGTCACGGCCAAAGTGGTCAAGGCGACGGTCCGCTTGCAAAAAATTTATCGCCAGAGCCTACCAACTTTACCGATGAAGAACGCGCAACAAACCGCTCATTAATGGGGTTATTTGACGCTGTAAGTAACGGCATTGGCGACACGCCTATGGTTGCTTTTACCCAATTTAATGAACAACAACGATGGTCTTTAGCTTTTTATGTAGGTAGCTTGGCATTTAAAGATGTTCAAAAACCACAAAATGTAGAACAAAACATTACCGCTTCGCAGATTGTAAACCTAAACCCTGCACAATTATCGGCAGGTCAAAGTGAAGCACAAGCACATTACGTTAAATGGCTTCGTGGTAATCCAGAGCAATTATTTAGCGCTAACAAAAATCCGATAACAGTTACTCGCACGCAGTTACTTGCAGCGCAAGCTGCGCATGCTAAAGGCAATTACTCACAAGCAAGTGATTTAGCAATTAGCGCTTACCTAGATGGCTTTGAGCTTGTTGAAAACAACTTAAATGCCTACGACGAAACACTGCGTAAAAACATCGAAGTACAACTGATGAACCTACGCCAAACATTTAAAAACGAGAAAGATGCAGCCATCGTTGACGAAAAAGTAAGTGCAGCGCTAGCTCAACTCGCTAAAGCAGATAGCATGCTAAACGAAACCAAACTAACTGACGGTGCGCTACTTTCAGCAAGTTTAGTTATATTACTGCGAGAGGGCTTGGAAGCTCTACTTGTTGTTATTGCCCTTATGACTGTGCTTATTAAAACTAAACGCCAAGACGCACTTAAATATGTACATGTTGGTTGGGTAACCGCACTTATTGCTGGTGGCTTAACGTGGGCTGCGGCGCAAACATTAATAGAAATAAGTGGTGCAAGTCGCGAAGTTATGGAAGGTGCTGGTGCATTGTTTGCCGCTGTAATTTTACTGTATGTTGGCGTATGGATGCACAGTAAAACCAGTGCGCAGCAATGGAAAAAATACATCAAAGACAATATAGATAAGCGTCTTGAGTCGGGTACATTATGGGGTTTAGCAGGGCTTTCGTTTATAGCCGTATACCGAGAAGTCTTTGAAACTGTATTGTTCTATCAGTCTTTATTAACGCAAAGCTCGCCTGCCCAATATTCATCTATTGCTTCAGGTTTTGCGATAGCTGTAGCAATACTGGCTATTATTACGTGGGTATTAATTAAGTACTCAATTAAATTACCGGTTGCTAAGTTTTTTGCAATTACCACTTACCTATTATTTGCACTCTCGTTTGTGCTTATGGGCAAAGCTGTTATTGCATTACAAGAGGCCGATATAATAGGTATTGCATCACTGCCAATGAGCTTTGATATTGCATGGCTTGGTATAAAATCAACATGGCAAGGTATTGTGGCTCAAGTATGTGTGTTCGCTATATTTAGCTTTTATATATTTAAAGGCAAAAACCAAGAGTAATGCCTATCTGCTTAAGAGTTTAAGCTAATTGGCATAGGCAAAATACATAGTAAAAAGGCCCGCAAGGGCCTTTTTGCGTTAATTGCTTATGTATTTAGTAAAGTTGGTATTATCAAGCCCATGTATCTAAATGGGGGTTTTCGTCATCATCTAGGTTAGACTTTTTTTTATTATTTTGATCATCAAGCATATTGAGCTTTTTCTTTTTTTGTAACTCACGCCTTTTTTTATTCTCTAATTCAACTTTTTCAGCGGCAGCCCCACTTTGCACACCCGCAATATGAAAAGCACTTTTTGACTCAACTTCTAGCCTAGTTATTCTTCCTAAATAAGGGATCATAATATCCATAAGTACTTCCTTATTTTTTCATTTTATTCATTAACCACTTGGTTTGAGTAATAAACAACCAATTATTGGCGAAAATTGCGCTTATTATCTTAATAGTATCGACAGTTATAACATATGCTTTAATTAAGCTAAAAAAAACTTGCCATAATATAGCTGTTTATGTTTTTATGAATGCGAAATTTATTTAAACAGATAACAAAACAACGGGCAGTTACATAGGATAAAAAATGCGCTTAAACCTGACAACAGTACATCACCACCATTCACCGGAATAACCTGTCAGGTCTTTCGCTGAGAGGTTATTCCTAAAAGGAACCTCTGGCGATTCAAATAACATTGATTCATTTTCGCCCTGAGGTTCCCCTCGGGTTTTTAGTTTTTAAATTAAAGGAAAATGAATAATGAACAACAGTAATCGTCTACGTATCGCCATCCAAAAAGGCGGCCGCCTATCTAAAGATTGTCAAGATCTGCTTAAACAGTTAGGTGTTAAACTTAACCTTCGTGAACAACGCTTAATTGCACACTCAACTAATATGCCAATTGACGTACTACGTGTGCGCGATGACGATATTCCGGGTTTAGTAATGGACGGTGTATGTGACTTAGGCATAGTTGGCGAAAACGTACTTGTAGAAGTTCAAGCAGAACGTGAACGACAAGGTGTTCCAAGTGAAGTAACCAAACTTTCAAAACTAGACTTTGGTTACTGTCGTCTTGCACTTGCATGGCCACAAGAGCTTGGCGCTCGCGATAAGAGCTGGTTTGAAGGCAAACGTATTGCGACTACCTACCCAGAAATCTTAACTCAGTGGTTAAAGCGCGAAGGCATTAACGCAAGTACAGTAATGCTTACGGGTTCTGTTGAAGTAGCGCCGCGTGCAGGTTTATCTGATGCAATTTGTGATTTAGTATCTACTGGCGCAACACTTGAAGCTAACGGCTTAATTCAAGGCGAAACAATTTTAGAATCAAACGCGTGTTTAATTCAAAATAAAGATCTTCAAGATGCTGACAAACTAGCACTAATCAATAAGCTTATGCCGCGCCTACGTGGTGTTAGACAAGCTAAAGAAAGCAAATACATCATGCTACACGCACCAAAAAACAAACTTGATGAAATTTGTGAAATTTTACCTGGTTCTGGTCAACCTACTCTACTTGCCCTTGCTGGTAACGATGAATACGTAGCACTTCACATGGTAAGCAGCGAAACATTATTTTGGGAAACAATGGAGCAGTTAAAAGCCTTAGGCGCTAACTCTATTTTAGTTATGCCAATTGAAAAAATGATGGAGTAAGTGCCATGCTTCGTTGGAATGAGGAATCTTCACAAGTACAAGCAGCGGCGCTAATGCGCCCTGCAGTTTCTGCCAGTGCCAAGGTTGAAGCTATATGCAAAACTATTTTAGCTAACGTAAAAGAGCAAGGCGATGAAGCCTTACTTAGTATGGCTAAAGAGTTTGATAATAGATCTAACCCTCGCTTATGTGTTCCGCTTGATGAAATTAGCGCATCTGAGCAAGCACTAAGTGCAGAGCTTAAATACGCAATTGATACCGCTTATGCAAACGTTAAACGTTTTCACGAAGCGCAATTGCCAAAAGATATTAAATTATCGACCCAACCAGGCGTTGTATGTGAACTGAAATATCAAGCCATCGAAGCAGTCGGTATTTATGTACCCGGTGGCAGTGCTCCACTGCCATCGTCGGTTATTATGCAAGGTGTATTAGCGCAGTTAAGCGGCGCAAAAACCGTTGTACTTGCTACACCAGTACAAGGTGATAAAGCGATTAACCCTGCTATTTTATATGCAGCTAAGTTATGTGGCATTACTACTTTAATAGAAAGTGGTGGCGCAGGCGCAATTGCAGCAATGGCTTATGGCACCGAATCGGTTCCTAAAGTTAACAAAATATTTGGCCCAGGAAATAGCTTTGTAACAATGGCTAAACAGCTCGTTGCGCAAACTATTCCAGGTATGGCAATTGATATGCCAGCAGGTCCGTCTGAAGTACTTGTTATTGCAGATGAACGTGCGAACCCAGAATTTATAGCCGCCGATTTACTCTCACAAGCAGAGCACGGCGCAGACTCGCAAGTTATTTTATTATGTAACAGCGAAAGTATAATAGAACAAACTCAGCAGGCACTTACACGCCAGTTGGCTAATTTGAGTCGCAAAGAAACAGCCGAGCAAGCGCTCGCTAATTCTTCACTTATTTTAGTTGATTCAATTGAGCAAGCATTTGATGTATCGGCGCAATACGGACCAGAGCACTTAATTTTACAACTAGGCGATGCAACACCATACCTAGATAAAGTTAAAAACGCAGGCTCAGTATTTGTAGGTGACTACACGCCAGAATCTGCAGGCGATTACGCATCGGGAACTAACCACGTGTTACCAACATATGGTTACAGTGCAACATACTCGAGCTTAAACTTACTTGATTTTTTTCGTACATACACAGTGCAAACAATTACCAAAAGTGGTTTAACTGAGCTTTCGAAAGCTATTTTACCACTTGCAGATGCAGAAGGCCTTGATGCCCACGCTAATGCGGTTTCAATTCGTTTAGAGGCAATTAAAAATGAGCAATGAGAGCGCACAAGCGTCTAGCTTATTACCTAAGAATATTGCAGCCCTTGCTGCATACAGCTCTGCAAAAAGTGAAAAGCTAACCGGTACTACGTGGCTCAATGCTAACGAAAGCCCTTATGCTAAAAACCTTGAACTGAGTATTGAGGATTTAAATCGCTACCCCGATCCACAACCGCAACTGGTTATTGACCGTTACGCCGCTTATACAGAGCTTGAAAGCGAAAATGTATTAATGACGCGCGGCGCAGATGAAGGCATTGAGCTTTTAGTGCGCACATACTGTGAGCCAGCTAAAGATAGTATTGCGCTATTTTTACCAACCTACGGTATGTACAAAGTAACCGCCGATACACACAACGTTGGCATTAATGCGCTTACCCAAGAGTTATTACTAAATGGCAGTGTTGACGAAATAATCGCAGCTGTTGGCAGCTCAAAACTGGTATTTATTTGTAACCCAAATAACCCAACGGGCAGCTTAACGCCACTTGATAAAGTAAAAGCGATTGCAACAGCACTTGCAGGTAAAGCATTAGTTATTGTTGATGAAGCCTATATAGAGTTTTGCCCAGAGCAAAGCGCGACTAAGCTTATTAATGAATTTAGTAATGTAGTGGTTTTGCGTACGCTTTCTAAAGCCTTTGCGCTGGCAGGCCTTAGAACAGGCTTTACGCTTGCACAAGCAGCAACTCTTGCGCCAATTCGTAAAGTCATTGCGCCGTATCCGGTATCGGGCGTAGTAGCAAGTATTGCAGCGCAAGCAATTGCACCTGATGCAATTACATCAATGCGCCGCCAAGTGACTATTTTAAATAGCTTAAAAGCTAAGCTGATAGATTGGCTAAACGCCTCCCCTGCTGCATTAAAAATTCTCACTGGTGAAGGTAACTTTGTTACTTTAAAATTAGCCGATAAAAACTACTTTAAAATTGCACTTGAGCAAGGTTTGGTTATGCGCGCTTTTACACTATACGGTGAAGACGACTGGCTACGAATTTCAATTGGCAGTGAACAAGAACTTGAACAAGTAAAAATTTGGTTAGATGGCTTACAAACGCCGGCTACCGCAGCATCTTTAGCAGGAAACGAAGTATCATGAGTAACCCCTATTTATTTATAGACCGCGACGGCACTATTATTGAAGAGCCAATTACCGACAAACAGGTAGATAGCCTTGAAAAGCTAGCATTTTTACCTGGTGTTATTCCTGCGTTATTACAATTACAAGCCGCAGGTTACCGTTTAGTAATGGTGTCTAACCAAGATGGTTTAGGCACAGATAGCTTTCCTACTGCTGATTTTGACATAGCACAAGACAAAATGATGGAAATAATGCAAAGCCAAGGCATTAGCTTTGACGAGGTATTAATTTGCCCACACTTTGACGAGCAAAACTGTGATTGCCGTAAACCTAAAACGGGCTTACTTACCGAGCTTATGCGCTCAGGCAAAGTAGACTTAGCGCGCTCTTTTGTTATTGGCGATCGCCAAACCGATATTGGCCTTGCTCAAAACTTATGTTGTGAAGGTATTTTATACGACGGCGATTGGAGTGCGATAGTAACTAAATTGACCACCGCAAACCGCGAAGGTCGTGTTACACGCAACACTAAAGAAACCCAAATTGATGTAGCCATAAACTTAGATCAAACTAAAAATGGCAGCATAGACACCGGACTTGGCTTTTTTGATCACATGCTTGATCAAATTCGCACCCACGCAAACATTGGTTTAAACATTAAAGCTAAAGGCGATTTACACATAGACGAGCACCACCTTGTTGAAGACATTGGTATTGCTCTTGGTGTAGCACTTAAACAAGCCCTCGGTACTAAATCGCAAATTGCGCGCTATGGTTTTGCGCTTCCTATGGATGAATGTAAAGCCGAAGCACAAATTGATTTGTCGGGTCGTGCATCATTTGTATTAAACGCTAACTTTAGCCGCGAAAAAGCCGGTGATTTAGACGTACAAATGGTTGAGCACTTTTTCAAAAGCTTAAGTGATAACGCCGCCATTAGCCTTATTTTATCGGTAAGCGACGGTAACTGCCATCACCAAGTAGAAGGTTTATTTAAAGCGTTTTCACGTGCTCTTCGTATGGCCGTAGCACAAGACACGACCCAGCAAACAGCCAGCTCTAAGGGATGTTTATGATTGCCATAATTAATACCGGTTGTGCCAATATAAATTCAGTACGTTTTGCGTTTGAACGCCTAGGGCAAACGCCAACAGTAATTACTTCACCAGAGCAATTAGCGGGTTTTGAGCGCGCTATATTACCAGGTGTAGGCCATGCATCGGTTGCTATGAAACGCCTAGTCGATAACGGCTGGCAACAAGCTATAAATGAATACCAGCGCCCGCTTATGGGTATTTGTTTAGGCATGCAGTTACTGTGCGAAAGCACCGAAGAAGGTAACGTACAGTGCCTAGGTAAAATACTAGGACAAGTAAAAGCGCTTGATGTAGGCAATTTAACGTCGCCGCATATGGGTTGGAATAACTTAAGCGTTAACAAAGAGCATGCATTAACTAAAGGGCTGACGCTCGATGAGCAAGTGTATTTTGTTCACAGCTTTGCGCACACCGTAAACGACGCCACACTCGTGAGCGGCGAATATGGTCAAACCTTTTCAGCCATTGTTGCTAAAGACAATTACGCGGGCATGCAATTTCACCCAGAGCGCAGTGCAAAAGTTGGCGCACGTTTATTACAAAATTTTGTTGATTGGCAGTTGTAAGCTGTCCATTAACTAACAAAAAAGAGATTATTTGTGATTATTCCAGCATTAGACGTATTACAAAATCAAATTGTGCGCTTGTACCAAGGTAAATACGACACAGCACAGTTTTACCCTTTCGAACTTGGCGCGCGTTTAAAAGAATACGCCGACAGCGGCGCAGGTAAACTTCACTTAGTTGATTTAGAAGGTGCCCGCGATCCAAGTAAAAAACAGTGGCAACACATTCAAGCGGCTACAAAAGCACTTAATGTGCCGTATCAAGTTGGCGGTGGCATTCGCTGTGAGCAAGATGTAAGTGATTGGCTAAAAGCCGGCGCAAACCAAGTGGTTATTGGCTCAATGGCGGTTGAAAAACGCGAACAAGTTAAAGCCTGGATTGAGCAGTTTGGCGCAGAGCACTTTGTTATTGCCCTTGATGTAAATAAAACAGCCACTGGCTGGGCTCCGGCAACCCATGGTTGGCTAACTGAATCTGAGTTTGGTTTACTTGAGCTAGTAGATTTTTATGCTAACTTAGGTGTTATCGATTTTTTATGTACGGACATCAGTAAGGATGGCACCATGACCGGCCCATCGTTCGCGCTGTACGAGGATTTAATTAAGCATAACTCAACTATTAAAGTACAAGCATCTGGTGGCGTAAGCTCACTTGATGACATTAAAAAGCTCAAAGAGTTGGGTATTGGCGGTATTATTTTAGGTAAATCACTGCTCGATGGCGCCTTTAGTGTGGAAGAAGCACTAGCAGTAACACGCTAAGAATCTAATATATATACAAAAAAGCACAGTACCTATACTGTGCTTTTATTCATTAACTTAATTATTAAGCAACACCTCAGGTAAAGCCCTTAACCTAGCCTCATACAGTACTTAAAGTAGCCCTAGCAATATGGTAAGCTCTTTCAAACTCGCAATTTTGCAACATAATATACTTACCTGTATCACTGAGTTACACAATCGCACAAACAAAAACATTAACGCACAGATATATTAACGCATTGAATTTACAATGATATTCTTAATAATATGCGCTAAAGTATACTCTTTGTATAACAAATATTAAATTAACATTATAATAACAATTATAATTGCAGTATTTGGCTTTATAGCGTTTACTTCTAATAACAACATAACAATACAGAATTACACTCAATCGATTTGGTATAATTATTCATAAGTCGTTGGGAAAGTTAATAAAAGCAATGGTGATACTCCTTATAAGTAATAAGGTTATTAATAGTTACACAGTTTGTTGTAGGTTTACCGGTTTATATAGTTTAAGCGTACCTGATTTTTATAAAAGGCATAAAATATGAATATAAAACATGTAGTAAAAAATCGATATACGCTAAGCATTGCATTAGCAGTACTACTGTCGGGCTGCTCTGAGCCTGAGGTAGATACAAAAATTGAAAAGGCCCCAAAGCCTGTTAAATTAATTACCATTAAAGATACTGCGCAATCAAACATTCTTACTTATCCTGCTACTGTCGATGCGATAAAAAGCGCAAAGTTGGCATTTCAAGTTGGCGGTAAAATAGACAAACTCAATGTTATTGCAGCGCAATCCGTATTAAAAGGTGACGAACTGGCATCGTTAGAAAAGCGTAACTTTATTAACGAAGTAAACTCTACAAAAATACAGTATGAAACAGCTAATAATGACTTTGATCGCGGAATTAAGCTCTCTAAAGATGGCGTAATTTCGGCTAGAGATATAGAGCAGCTAAAATCGAAAAAAGAAGTTGCTCAATCTCGCTATGACTCAGCAAAAAAAGCACTGACAGACAGTACTTTAGTTGCCCCTTATGATGCAATTGTAGCCGCTGTACCAGTAGAGGCGCTTGAGAATGTAAATGCAGGCCAGCATATAGTTACTTTATTTGGTAAAGGCGAAATGGAAGTGGTTGTTAATATTCCATCTTCTATTGTTGCCACCGTTGACTCGCGTACAGACAGCCGTGCCTTTGTACTTTTAGAATCAGCTGCTAATACTCCTATTCCTGCTACATTTCGTCGCGCTAATTTAGAAGCTGATACGTCTAGCCAAACTTATGAAGTTAGGTTTTCATTTGCTGTACCGCAAAACCTAAATATTTTACCCGGCATGAATGCCAGTTTACGTATCGAATTTGATAATAAGTCGACTACAAATGAAATTACTCTGCCTACATTTGCTATTTTTGAAGAAAATGGCCAGCACTATGTATGGGCAGTAAGTGAATCTATGATCGTGAGTAAAACGGTTGTCACCTTAGTAAACGGTATTGGTGAAGAACTAGTTGTTACCAGTGGTATAAAAGCCGGCGATGTAATTGTTGGTGCCGGTGCAAATTATGTAACCGATGGTATGAAAGTACGCGCTTGGACTAAGTCATAGGAGCTTGAGTAATGGATTTAGCAAAGTGGACTATTAATAACAAACTCATTAGTACCATAATTATTATACTGACGTTAGGCTTTGGCTTCTCTTCATATAAAAACATGGCACGATTTGAAGACCCTGAGTTTATAATTCGTACCGCACAAGTGTTTGTTCCTTACTCTGGTGCGAGCCCTTTAGAGGTAGCCCGAGAAGTAACTGAGCCTTTAGAGCGTGCTATTCAAGAATTGCAGGAAATTGATAGCATATCGTCTACCTCTTCATCGGGTATGTCTGAGATCAAAGTTGAGATTAAATCGGAGTTTTCGCCGACAAAGTCTGAGCTACAGATAATATGGACCAAACTAAGAAATAAAATTAATGATGCTCGCCCTTCCCTTCCACCAGGTACAGGTACGCCACAAATATTTGACGATTTTGGCGATGTATATGGTTTGAGCTATTTAATTACAGCCGAGGGTTACTCTCCTGATGAGCTGCATGCTTACGCTAAAAACCTGCAAAGTGATATTTTACAAGTTAAAGGCGTTGCTAAAGTAGCCATGACCGGTGTTCAACAAGAAGGTATTTTTGTTGAAATAGCCCGTGAAGATTTGGCCACTTTAGGTAGCTCAATCAGTAATATTTATTCAATTTTAGATAAGCAAAATACAGTAATAAGTGCCGGTAATACGCAAATTGGTGATCAACGTATTTTTATAGATCCAACCGGCTCTATTAATTCTATTGAAACAATACAAAATCTATTAGTGAGCGCCACCAATGACGGTAAAGCTATATATTTAAAAGATATTGCTAATGTATATCGTGGTTTTCAAAGCCCAGCAACTAAACTTGTACGTTACAACGGGCAACCGGCAATTTCTTTAGGGGTTGCCAGTGTGCTTGGTACTAACGTTGTTAAAGTGTTTGAGCGCGTAGATGAGCGCGTTAAACAAGCTGAAAACGTGAGACCCATTGGTATAACAGTGCATGAATATTATCATCAAGGTAAGGTTGTTCAGGCATCGGTAGATAACTTTGTAGTAAATGTAATTGTGGCATTAATTATTGTTGTTGTTACTTTACTTGTATTTATGGGGCTGCGCTCTGGGCTTGTTATTGGCGCAGTATTACTACTGACTATTTTTGCCACGCTAGCAACCATGGACTTTAGCGGCATACCCATGCACCGAATTTCACTTGGGGCATTAATTATTGCTTTAGGGATGATGGTTGATAATGCCATTGTTGTCACCGAGGGAATACTGGTGGGTACTAAACAAGGGCGCAAAAAGCTAGAAATAGCATCTGAAGTTGTAAAGCAAACAAGGTGGCCTTTATTAGGCGGCACTTTGGTAGGTATTGTGGCCTTTGCACCTATAGGTTTAGCACCGGGTGATACTGCCGAATTTACTGGGCATTTATTTTGGGTTATTTTAATTTCTTTACTTTACAGTTGGTTATTTGCAATTACCCTAACGCCACTATTTTGTTTTTGCTTGTTTAAAGAACAAGATAAAGACACCTCTACAACAGCTAAGCCTAATATGATTATGGCGGCTTATCAATCCATTGTTGTTAGCTCGCTTAATCATCGCTGGTTAACAGTTGCTGTAGTGATATTTACTTTTAGTGCATCAATGTGGGGATTTCAGTTTGTAAAATCTGGGTTTTTCCCAGCCTCTACAACACCACAAATGGTAGTAGATTTTTGGTTACCGCAAGGAACTGATATCGAAAAAACCAAAAAAGATATGATCAAGCTTGAATCCTTTATTCAACAACAAGAGAGTATTGAGGGCCTACAAACCTTAATTGGTGGTGGCGGTTTACGATTTATGCTTATTTATGGAGCAGAATCACCAAACAGTTCTTATGGCCAAATATTAGCTAAAGTAGATGACTATAAAGTGCTTGATACTATGATCCCTAAAGTACAAGCGTATATAGATGACACCTTCCCAGAAGCGCAGGGCAAAGTATGGCGTTTTGTAATGGGACCCGGAGGTGGTTCTAAAATTGAGGCTACATTTAAAGGGCCAGAACCCGCAGTAATTCGTGAATTAGCCGATAAAGCGAAAGCAATCATGATTGATGACGGCGGTGCACTCTCAATTAAAGATACTTGGCGCCAGCAAGTTAGGGTTATTGAACCGCAATACTCGCCAATTAATGCCCAGCGTGCAGGTGTAACACGCAAAGCAATTGCTGAAGCGTTACAACAAAACTTTTCTGGTAAAACGGTTGGCCAATATAGAGAAGGTGAAGAGTTAATTCCTATTATTGTTAGAGCTCCCCTAAAAGAGCGCTCGAATGTTAATGATATAGGCAACATTCAAATTCCTAGCCAAATCACAGGTAAAACAATCCCATTAGAGCAAGTTACTAATGGATTTAAAACCGTATGGCGTGATGGTATTTTAAAGCGCGAAGATAGAATGTGGACAATTAAGGCTCAAGCCGATCCACTTCCTGGGCAGCTTGCATCTGAATTATTTAATCGAGTAAGGCCACAAATAGAAGCGATTGACTTACCTGCCGGTTACACATTGGAATGGGATGGTGAGTATGGGCAATCAAAAGAGTCAAATGAAATGCTTGCATCAACACTACCACTTGGCCTTTTAGCTATGGTGCTAATTGTAGTGGTGTTATTCAATGCTTTAAAACAACCTATTATTATTTGGCTTGTGGTACCGCTGGCTCTTATAGGCGTGGTATTTGGCTTAGTAACAACTCAAACCCCACTTGAGTTTATGGGGATATTAGGATTGCTCTCTTTATCTGGTCTACTCATTAAAAATGCCATTGTATTGGTTGATCAAATGGATATGGAAATTAAGCAAGGTAAACCACGTTATGATGCCATTGTCGATTCGGCTAATAGCCGAGTAAGACCAGTAATGATGGGAACACTAACAACAGTACTTGGGGTAATACCGCTTTATTTTGATGCGTTTTTCCAATCAATGGCGGTTGTATTAGTATTTGGCCTACTCTTTGCCACATTACTAACCTTAATTGTTATACCTGTGCTTTACGCTATTTTTATGGGCGTTAAAAAGGATGAACGTACGCCAGTTAATGCCTAAGGTAATAAACTAAATATTGCAAAGTAAATAAAATATACGGCCAGCTAATGTAAAATATTATCTGGCCGCATGCTTTTTTATACCCAACCCACAACATAAAATATCGCTCTATGCTGTTTATAAATAACTAGGGCGTGTTGATCTTTGTGGTATGAAAAACAAACAGCATGAAGATAAGGTATAATTGAATTCGCCAGAAAACTTTACACCGAACCTACATGCCAAGATTAATGTTAACAGACGGGACATGGAATGTCTTATCAAAAGTAATGTACTTAAGTGGTCGAATTTATAATAAGCCC
>NZ_AUTL01000131.1:0-59922 GCF_000498015.1 Pseudoalteromonas sp. TAE79 | reverse complement strand
ATAGCAAAAAGATTTTTCCATGTGGTGTGCTGCAATGAACAAGGGCGCTTAGTTAAAAAGAAAATGTTAAAGCGTGCGCAAGTGTTATCTTTTTTCCAACAACACACTACGTGTTTAGTTGCTTTAGAGGCCTGTGCAACTTCTCATTTTTGGGCTCGAGAAATCAGAAAATGTGGTCATCAGATAAAGCTTATTCCACCTCAGCATGTAAAAGCCTTCTTAGTTGGCAATAAAAATGATTATAACGATGCTTTAGCAATTAGCGTTGCTTCAAAACAACATCATATTAAGAGTGTCTGTATAAAATCAGTTGAGCAACAAGATAACCAAGCACAGCACAAAGCGAGAGAATTAGCGGTCAGACAAAGAACGGCACTATGCAATCAAATCCGAGGCTTAACTGCTGAATACGGAATTATTTTAAATCAGGGTATAAACACAATACGCAAAAGTATCCCCCTAATTTTAGAAGATGAAAATACCGGATTATCAGGCGCATTTAAAGCGGTACTAAAGCAGTTAGAAACACAATTGAGTAACTTAGACAGCTGCATTGAAACTTACAGTACATTAATAGTTGAAACAGCAAAAAATAATGATATTTGCCAACGGATCCAAACAATACCTGGATTTGGTCCTATGGTATCAAGCGCCTATTTCAATGAAGTTGGAAATGGCAGTAACTATAAAAGAGGCCGCGATGTTTCAGCGTCTTTAGGTATCGTTCCGCGTCAACACAGTAGTGGCGGGAAAGATACTTTACTTGGGATAAGTAAGCGAGGAAATAGCTACTTAAGGTGCCTGTTGATCCAAGGAGCAAAAGCGGTTGTCTCAAGAGCAAAAACGAAGAATGATAAATTAAGTCAATGGATAAACCGACTGGTTCAAACTCGAGGGCATAATCGAGCATGTGTAGCTTATGCCAACAAGATGGCGAGAATGGCTTGGGCTATTAGCGCTTCAGGTGAGAGTTACTCACCCGTATAAATACTCTTCAAAGAATTGCGTAAGTGGCTAAAACGATGACATAACAGGTCAAACCTGCATATTGAAAACCTATAGAGTTCAGTGGTAGTAAATACCGATAACCTGATCAGGACAATATGCGCGGATTACATCAAGGTCAGAAGTAATAATCTTCACTAAAAGACCGTATATATGACAGCAAACCTGTCCCTGCTATCGTTGAATGACACCTTGCAATACTGGAGGAGACCATATATGAACTCTGGTTAAGAGATTTACCAACGTATTGAATCATGGTGATATTTAAATTTATTTTCTCTAGCCAGAGATTTTAAGTGAAAACAAGGCGAATTCACGCGTCAATAGCTGGCCTATTGCAAGTAAATTCAACGCAGTTAGCGCTGAAAATAGTTGCTCGAGATAGATTTATTATCCAGAGTTCAGGTTTTTTAGATATTACTTATTGAGTTTTAGACCATGAATCGCGAAGACCCACTGTTTGGTTAAATACAACGTTCTCTGATTTAGAATCACGAGAGAAATAACCTGTACGCTCAAACTGAAAGCCCTGCTCTGCTTGTGAATTGGCAAGCGATGGCTCTAATTTAGCGTTTGATAAAACAACCAGTGACTCAGGATTTAATGTTGTTTCAAATTCCTCTGCAGCTGCTGGGTTTGGCACACTAAACAAACGATCGTATAAACGAACTTCTGCCGTAATACACTCTGGTGCTGAAACCCAATGAATAACACCTTTTACTTTACGTCCGTCACTTGGATTTTTACCAAGTGTTTGAGCATCGTAAGTACAGAAAATAGTTGTGATTTCGCCGTTTTCGTCTTTTTCAACACGCTGTGCTTTAATAACATAAGCGCCACGTAAGCGTACTTCTTTATCAAGCACTAAACGTTTAAACTTGTTATTCGCTTCTTCTTTAAAGTCTTCTCGTTCTATATAGATTTCACGAGTAAATGGTACATCACGGCGACCCATTTCTTCTTTATTTGGGTGATTGGCCACAGATAAAACCTCAACCTTGTCTGCATCGTAGTTTTCAATAACAACTTTAACAGGATCGAGTACGGCCATTACACGCGGTGCATTTTCGTTTAAATCTTCACGGATACACGCTTCAAGCATGCCCATTTCAACCATATTCTCTTGCTTTGTTACACCAATGCGCAAACAAAACTCACGAATTGAGCCAGGTGTATAACCACGGCGACGTAAACCTGCAATTGTAGGCATGCGTGGGTCATCCCACCCTTCTACATGGTTATTTACCACTAAATCGCTTAGCTTGCGCTTAGACATAATTGTGTATTCAAGATTTAAACGTGAAAACTCAATTTGCTGTGGGTGACACTCTAAACTAATGTTATCAAGTACCCAATCGTATAAACGGCGGTTATCTTGGAATTCTAATGTACATAACGAATGTGTAATGCCCTCTAGCGCATCAGAAATACAGTGCGTAAAGTCATACATTGGGTAAATGCACCACTTGTCTGCTGTTTGATGATGATGAGCAAAACGTACACGGTAAATAATTGGATCGCGAAGCACCATAAATGAGCTTGCCATATCAATTTTTGCACGCAAGACACATTCACCTTCTTTGAATTCGCCAGCACGCATTTTTTCAAATAACGCTAGGTTTTCTTCAACTGAAGTATCTCTGTATGGGCTGTTTTTACCTGGCTCTTTTAATGTGCCACGATATTCACGTGCTTGATCTGCTGTTAAAAAACAAACGTAGGCTAAACCTTTTTCAATTAACTCAACAGCGTAGCCATATAAAGTATCAAAATAATTAGAAGAATACTTTATATCACCATCCCAATTGAAACCTAACCACTGAACATCTTCTTTTATAGAATTAACGTAGTTAATATCTTCTTTTTCTGGGTTTGTATCGTCGAAACGTAGGTTACATAAACCGTTATAATCTTTTGCGATACCAAAATTTAAACAAATTGATTTGGCATGACCAATATGCAAAAAGCCATTTGGTTCAGGTGGGAAACGTGTATGCGTAGTGGCATGTTTTCCACTTGATAAGTCTTCATCAATTCGGGTTCTAATAAAGTTACTTGGGCGATTCTCAGTTTCCGCCATAGGAGTGCAGTCCTCTAAATATTACGTAATAACAAAACTAATGCATTATTACAAAAACATACACTAACATACAGCAATAGATTAAGGTTTATTTTAGATATTACTTAACTTTAATTCAGCTTAACTCTTGTTTATGAATAAAATTTGTTTTAGCGCAATATTTAAGTCATCAAAGCCAATTATAGTAGCAAAATAACCTACTTTATAAGGATTCGAAGATGGCTACACTTAATCAACATCGTGTATATATTCCAACTAACGCACGCGCAAACCACTACCTTTTAGCAGAAGTCACCCCTAATCAGGATTTTTACAAAAGCTTTAGTAATATAAATTGTTGCTATGAACGTGTTGCGCGCCAACTGTTTGCTTCTTGCGATGAGTATGAGCTTCATAATGTGCACTTATTAGCGAATGATAAATTGCCCGTTGTAAGGTTTAATGATGAGTCTTATCAGTTTGAGACAGATAAACAGATGCTCTTTTTTTATAACCCTTGCTATCATGAAGCGCATAAGATTTATTACACTGAAGGTACACAGAGTAAAAAAATACGTATTCTATTTTTAGCTACAGGCGATGATTTACGAGCCAACTCTGCAGAATTTCATAATAAAGTTCAAAAAGTCTTAAACACTCTACAAGAACAACTTTTAGTAAATCAATCCCAGTTTAAACTTCGCGATCATCAACACTTAACATATGACCTATTTGCTAAAGAAAAAGGCAATAAGGAAAGCTATGGTTACAAATTAAGAAGCCTTTTCCCTCGCTATCAGTCAAGACAATGCAGCATACCCGATGAACACGCAGAGATGACTTACGCGACTTTTACTATACCGGTTTCGCGCGCTATTAAAACGCAATTTCAAACACTAATGAACACAAATGACTATGCTAAATTTTATGACTACTTTGCCTACTCATTTATACGTGCGTGTCAAAATAACAACCTGAATCATGGCGCTATGGTTGCTAATGGCGCAACACCTATTATACGAAACAGTAAAATTGATAAAAGTGAAGGCAATGCAGAACTTCAAAAATTAAGTTTTGATATTGACTCTAATGAAAATCAGATTAAGTATTTTTATGAGGCAAATAAACTAGTAGAGACCCTACATTTTGTAGTGGTTGCTACGCAACAGGATAAACATGAAATGGGGTACGGTCGATTTATGAACCAAGTGGAAAAAACAATTCATTCTCTGTGCAATGAGCTAGCCATAAATAAGCAGCGACAAGATTTATCTGTACGTTTTTTCCAACATATCAGTTACCCGTTCTAAATTTTCAGCTAATAACAAAAAGGCCCGCATATGCGGGCCTTTTTAAAGGAAACAAGCGATTACCAGCCTGTTTTCTCTTTAAGTGCTTTACCGATATCAGCAAGTGAACGTACAGTTTTTACGCCCGCAGCTTCTAATGCAGCAAATTTCTCATCAGCAGTACCTTTACCACCGGCAATGATTGCGCCAGCGTGACCCATACGCTTACCTTCTGGTGCAGTAACACCAGCAATGTAAGATACTACAGGTTTAGTTACGTTTGCTTTGATGTACTCTGCAGCTTCTTCTTCTGCAGTACCACCAATTTCACCAATCATTACGATTGCTTCAGTTTGTGGATCTTTTTCAAACATTTCTAGAACGTCGATAAAGTTAGTACCTGGAATTGGATCACCACCAATACCAACACACGTAGACTGACCAAAACCAGCATCAGTAGTTTGCTTAACTGCTTCGTACGTTAAAGTACCAGAGCGAGAAACAATACCTACTTTACCTGGTTTGTGGATATGACCAGGCATGATACCAATCTTAGTCTCACCAGGAGTGATAACACCTGGACAGTTAGGACCGATCATACGAGTACCTGTTTGATCTAGTTTGATTTTAACATCAACCATATCAAGTGTAGGGATACCTTCAGTGATACAAACAATGAGCTCGATGCCAGCATCGATAGCTTCTAAGATTGCATCTTTACAGAAAGGAGCTGGTACATAAATAACTGAAGCTGTTGCGCCAGTTTCTTGAACAGCATCACGAACTGTGTTGAATACAGGAAGACCAAGGTGCGTTTGACCGCCTTTACCCGGGCTAACACCACCAACCATTTGTGTACCGTACTCAAGCGCTTGCTCTGAGTGGAAAGTACCTTGGCCACCAGTGAAACCTTGACAGATAACTTTTGTATCTTTATTGATTAATACAGACATTATTTGCCCTCCGCAGCAGCAACAACTTTCTCAGCAGCGTCTGTTAGTGATTCAGCAGCAATGATATCTAGACCAGAGTTCTTAAGAACTTCACGACCTAATTCAGCATTAGTACCTTCTAAACGTACAACAACTGGTACGGTTACGCCAACTTCTTTAACTGCACCAATGATGCCTTCAGCAATCATGTCACAACGTACAATACCGCCAAAGATGTTTACTAAAACAGCTTTAACATTGTCGTCAGAAAGAATGATTTTGAATGCTTCAGAAACACGTTCTTTAGTCGCGCCGCCGCCAACATCTAGGAAGTTAGCCGGTTTGCCGCCATGTAGGTTTACGATGTCCATAGTACCCATCGCTAGGCCTGCACCGTTAACCATACAACCAACATTGCCATCTAGAGCAACGTAGTTAAGTTCGAAGCTTGCTGCGTGTGCTTCACGTGCATCTTCTTGAGATGGATCGTGGAACTCACGGATTTTAGGTTGACGGTAAAGTGCATTACCATCGATACCGATTTTGCCGTCAAGACAGTGAAGATTACCTTCGTCTGTGATTACTAACGGGTTGATTTCAAGTAGTGCGAAATCAAAATCAGTGAACATTTTACCAAGACCCATAAAGATCTTAACAAACTGCTTCATTTGTACTGGGTTAAGACCCAATTTGAAGCCTAGCTCACGTGCTTGGAAAGCCTGTGGACCCACTAGTGGATCGATTTCAGCTTTGTGGATAAGCTCAGGTGTTTCTTCTGCAACAGTTTCAATTTCAACGCCGCCTTCAGTAGACGCCATGAAAACTACTTTGCGAGATGCACGGTCAACTACTGCACCTAGGTACAATTCGTTAGCAATGTCAGTACAGCTTTCAACTAAAATTTTAGCTACTGGCTGACCTTTCTCGTCTGTTTGGTAAGTAACTAGGTTTTTACCCAACCAGTTAGCTGCAAACGCTTTTACTTCGTCGATAGTTTTAACTAGCTTTACACCGCCAGCTTTACCACGTCCACCTGCGTGAACCTGAGTTTTAACAACCCACATATCACCGCCGATTTTTTCAGCAGCTGCTGCAGCTTCTTCAGGTGTATCGCAAGCGAAACCTTGAGAAACTGGTAAACCATATTCGGCAAAAAGTTGTTTTGCCTGATACTCATGCAAATTCATGATGCTTTATCCAATTTTTTATACTAAAAGAGCTGAATATTTTTTCAAATAAACAACTATCCCAAATTGCGCACCTAGTATAGATCCCAAGGCTTAACATGAAAACCCCAGTAAGACCAAAGGCGCAAAAAAAAAGCTGTGAATGTTCATTCACAGCTTACATTTCATACAACTAGATTAAACATCTAGCAATAAGCGAGTTGGATCTTCAAGCAACTCTTTAATAGTCACTAAGAAACCAACAGATTCTTTACCATCAATGATGCGGTGGTCATAAGAAAGTGCTAAATACATCATAGGAAGTATTTCAACTTTACCATTTACAGCCATAGGACGGTCTTGGATTTTATGCATACCCAAAATTGAAGACTGTGGCAAGTTAATGATAGGTGTAGATAGTAATGAACCAAATACTCCACCGTTAGTAATAGTGAAGTTACCACCGGTCATATCAGCAAGCGTAAGCTTACCATCACGACCTTTAAGTGCTAACTCACGAATACCTTTTTCGATTTCAGCAACAGATAGTTTGTCACAATCTTTAAGTACTGGAGTAACTAGACCACGTGGAGTAGATACTGCAATGCTGATATCAAAATAGTTATGGTAGACAATATCGTCACCATCGATTGATGCGTTAACATCTGGGAAACGCTTAAGTGCTTCAGTTACCGCTTTCACGTAGAAAGACATGAAACCTAAACGAATCCCATGACGCTTTTCAAACACTTCTTGGTACTGCTTACGAAGGCTCATGATTGGTTCCATGTTCACTTCGTTGAATGTTGTTAACATTGCAGTTGAGTTTTTAGCTTCAAGAAGACGTGTTGCAATCGTTTTACGTAAACGGGTCATAGGAACACGTTTTTGAGTACGATCGCCCATCGGTGCTGCTGGAGCAGAAGCTTCTGCTTTTTTAGGCGCTGGCGCTTTTAAGAAAGTATCAACGTCTTCTTTAGTTACACGACCATTTTTACCCGTGCCATTAATCTTAGAAGCGTCTAAGCCTTTCTCTGCGATTAAACGACGAACTGATGGTGTTAACACATCTGAACTTTCGCTTGAATCTGCTGCTGGCGCTGAGTCTGCTTTTGCAGCTGGANGCCGCTGGTGCACCGCCTGCTTTAACCGAACCAATTACTTGCTCGCCTAATACAGTATCGCCTTCGCCGTGAATGATATCACCCATGATGCCATCTTCTTGAGCTACTACTTCAAGAACAACTTTATCTGTTTCAATATCTACCAAGTTTTGGTCGCGTGTTACCGCGTCACCTGGTTGTACATGCCATGTAGCAATTGTTGCGTCTGCAACTGATTCTGGAAGTACAGGTACTTTAATGTCCACTTCTTTACCTTCTGATGCTGGTGCTGATTGCGCCGCTGGCGCGTCTTCTGATTTAGCTGGTGCTGATTCTTCTTTAGTTGAACCTTCACTTGCTGGCGCTGCATCAGCATCACCAAGTAAACCCATAACTTGATCGCCAAGTACGGTTGCACCTTCTTCTTGTGATATTTCTGTAATTACACCGTCGTGCTGTGCAACCACTTCTAAAACCACTTTATCTGTTTCAATGTCTACTAAGTTTTGATCGCGAGTTACTTTGTCGCCAACACTTACATGCCATGTAGCAACGGTAGCATCTGCAACCGACTCAGGAAGAACAGGAACTTTAATTTCTGTGCTCATTGCTTATCCTTTATTTTCTATAGTAAGCGCGTCGGCTACGAGCGCTTGTTGTTCTTTAGTATGTACTGACATGTAACCACACGCTGGCGATGCAGAGGCTTTACGACCTGCATATTTTAATTTAGCACCTTGTGGGATTGCATCAATAAAGTGATGTTGTGAACAGTACCATGCACCTTGGTTTTGTGGCTCTTCTTGACACCAAACAAAATCAGTTACGTGTTGGTAACGCTCTATAATTGTTTGCATTTCATCGTGTGGGAACGGGTATAACTGCTCAACACGTACAATTGCAATATTATCTTGCTCAAGCTTACGACGTTCTTGTAATAGCTCGTAGTAAACTTTACCGCTACAAAATACAACACGCTCTACTTTCTCTGGCTTAATATCATCGATTTCGTCAATCATATTATGGAAAACACCGTGTGAAAGTTCTTCAAGTGATGAAGTAGCAAGCGGATGACGCAGTAGTGACTTAGGCGTCATAACAATCAATGGACGACGAAGTGGTCGAACTGATTGACGACGAAGCATAGCGTAAACTTGCGCTGGCGTTGAAGGAACACACACTTGCATATTGTGATCAGCACATAGTTGTAAGAAACGCTCTAGGCGTGCTGAACTATGCTCTGGACCTTGACCTTCGTAACCATGAGGTAACAATATTGTAAGACCACATAGACGGCCCCATTTTTGCTCACCAGAACTTAAAAATTGGTCAAATACTACTTGAGCGCCATTGGCAAAATCACCAAATTGAGCTTCCCAAAGTAGTAATGAAGTTGGCTCCGCAGTTGCATAACCATATTCAAAGGCAACAACAGCTTCTTCAGAAAGAACAGAGTCAAATATTTGAAAAGTACCTTGGTCTTCACTCAAGTGTTGAAGCGGCGTATAAGTAGCACCGTCTGATTGGCTATGAACTACCGCATGACGGTGGAAAAAAGTACCACGTCCTGAATCCTGACCCGTTAAACGAATATCAGTACCTTCAGTTGCAATTGTTGCATAAGCAAGCGTTTCAGCCATACCCCAATCAAGTGGTTTCTCTCCAGAAGCCATTAGTTTACGGTCGTCATAGATCTTTTTAACGCGTGACTGTGCTTTATACTGCTCTGGGTAAGAAGCTATCTTCTCACCAAGAGCCTTAAGCTCTTCTAAAGGTACGCTAGCATCATACTCAACGTCCCATTCATGACCAACATACTTTGCCCAATCAGAAGAATGTGAAGTCTCTGGCTGTATTTCAGAAACAACACAGTTACCTTCATCTAATGCATCACGATATTCATCAGCGAGCGCTTTAATTTCTTGTTCAGAGAAAGAACCTTCAGCAATAAGTTGATTTGCATAGATTAAACGCGGCACTGGATGTTTTTTGATTTTTTGGTACATAACAGGCTGAGTTGCATTAGGCTCATCAGCTTCATTGTGACCATGGCGACGATAACAAACTAAATCGATTACTACATCACGCTTAAACTGATTTCTAAAATCAAGTGCAATTTGAGTAACAAATGCAACTGCTTCAGGATCATCTGAATTAACATGGAAGATAGGAGACTGAACCATTTTAGCAATGTCAGTACAGTATGGCGTTGAACGAACGTCATCTTGCTTCGAGGTTGTGAAACCTACTTGGTTGTTAACAACAATACGAATGCTACCACCACAACTAAACGCGTTAGTTTGTGACATATTAAACGTTTCTTGTACAACACCTTGACCAGCAATCGCAGAGTCACCATGAATCGTAATTGGTAATGCTTTAATACCAGAGCTGTCACCTAAGCGATCAAGACGAGCACGCACAGAGCCCATAACTACTGGATTAACAATTTCAAGATGTGATGGGTTAAAAGCAAGCGCCATATGTACATTGCCACCTTTGGTAGCAAAATCAGACGAGTAACCCATATGATACTTAACATCACCAGAACTTAATGTTTCTTTATGAATACCAGCAAATTCATCAAATAGCTCTGATGGGTTTTTACCAAGTACGTTCACAAGAACATTTAAACGACCGCGGTGAGCCATACCAATAACAGCTTCTTGTTGGCCGCTTTCGCCAGCACGGTGAATAAGCTCTTTAAGCATTGGAACTAACGCATCACCACCTTCAAGTGAAAAACGTTTAGCACCTGGAAACTTTGAGCCTAAATATTTTTCAAGACCATCAGCTGCTGTAAGCCCTTTAAGGATACGAAGCTTTTCATCTTTTGAGAATTTAGGTCTAGACTGGACAGATTCTAGACGTTGTTGTAACCAACGTTTTTCCTCTGTTGATGTGATGTGCATATACTCAGCGCCAACCGAACCACAATAAGTAGTTTTCAGAGCTTGGTATAATTCACCTAAAGGCATAGTATCGCGCCCAACGGCAAACGATCCTACGTTAAACTCGCGGTCAAAATCACTTGAAGATAAGTCGTGGTACTCTAGCTCTAAATCTCGTACACGTTCTCGCTGCCAAATGCCTAATGGATCTAGGTTTGCATTTTGGTGTCCTCGAAAACGGAAAGCATTAATAAGTTGTAGAACTTTAACCTGTTTAAGGTCACCGCCACTACCCTCTGCTACCACTACTTCTCTATGCTTGTTTTTAGCAAGCTGTGCAAACTGTGCTCGAACCTCTGAATGTTTTACTTCAACATCCACACCATCAACTTTAGGTAATTGTTCAAACACTTCTCGCCATTCGTCTGGCACAGAAGTCGCATCGTCTAAATACGCTTCATAAAGCTCTTCTACATAAGCAACGTTGCCGCCGTTTAAATGTGAAGATTCTAGCCATGCCTTCATCACACCTTCGTGCATTTATAAGCCCTTTTTTTTAGCGCAGAAATTAATAGTTATTATAACAAGATGGCTAATATAATTTTAATATTAGCCATCTTACCTTTACTAAGCTATCAAACCGCTCGGTTTAGTAACATAGATTTGATTTGTCCAATTGCTTTGGTCGGATTAAGACCCTTAGGACAAACGCTAACACAGTTCATGATACTGTGACAACGGAACACACTGAACGCATCGTCTAAATCCGCTAAACGTTCTTCAGTTGCTGTATCTCGGCTATCAGCCAAGAAACGGTAAGCATGAAGAAGGCCTGCTGGACCAATGAACTTGTCTGGATTCCACCAGAACGAAGGACACGATGTTGAACAACATGCACACAAAATACACTCATATAACCCGTCTAATTTATCACGTTCTTCAATAGTTTGAAGACGTTCGCCTGCTGCAGGCTGATCATTAATTAAATAAGGTTTAACTTTTTCGTACTGAGTGTAGAACTGACTCATGTCAATAACAAGGTCACGAACCACAGGTAAACCTGGTAGTGGACGTACTACTATTTTACCTTTGCCATTTTTTTGTAGCGTAGATAAAGGAGTAATACATGCTAAACCATTTTTACCATTCATGTTAACACCATCAGATCCACACACACCTTCACGGCATGAACGACGGAAAGATAATGTAGGATCTTGTTCTTTTAGAAGAATAAGTGCATCCAACACCATCATGTCGTGACCTTCCTCTGTTTGCAAGGTGTATTCTTGCATACGAGGAGCGTTGTCAACATCTGGATTATAACGATAAACTGAAAATTGTACTTGTGCCATCGTCTATCTCCTAGTAAACACGTGCTTTAGGTGGGAAAGCTTCACGCGTTTTAGGCGCATAGTTCACGTCACGCTTACTCATTTCATCCGTTACAGGATTGAATACTGAGTGACATAACCAGTTTTCGTCATCACGATCTGGGAAGTCAAAGCGAGAATGTGCACCACGGCTTTCTGTACGGAAGTTTGCAGCTACTGCAGTTGAGTAAGCTGTTTCCATTAAGTTGTCTAGTTCAAGACATTCGATACGCTGCGTGTTGAAGTCTGATGATTTATCATCAAGACGAGCATGTTGCAGACGTTCGCGAATTTCTTTAAGTTCTTGAAGACCTGCTGCCATTGAGTCACCCTCACGGAATACCGAGAAGTTAAGCTGCATACATTGTTGTAGGTCTTTTTTGATTTGAACTGGATCTTCACCTTGGCCAGCCGTTGAATTTTCCCAACGATTGTAACGTGCAAGAGACGCTTCTAAATCTGATTCTGAAGCAGCTTTAGATATTTCAACGTCATTCAGGTACTTACCTAAGAAGTTACCCGCAGCACGACCAAACACAACTAAATCTAGTAATGAGTTACCACCTAAGCGGTTTGCACCATGTACAGATACACAGGCAATCTCACCTACTGCAAATAAACCTTGAACTACTGTTTCGTTGCCTTGAGCATCGATTTGTAGCGCTTGTCCATTTACATTCGTAGGAACACCACCCATCATATAATGACAAGTTGGAATTACTGGAATTGGCTCTTTTGCAGGGTCAACGTGAGCGAATGTTTTAGCAAGGTCACATACGCCAGGAAGACGTAAGTTAAGTGTTTCTTCACCTAAGTGGTCAAGTTTTAACTTAAGATGTGGACCCCAAGGACCATCACAGCCACGCCCTTCACGGATCTCAGTCATCATTGAACGTGCAACAACGTCGCGAGACGCTAAGTCTTTTGCGTTTGGAGCGTAACGTTCCATGAAGCGCTCGCCATCTTTATTTAAAAGATAACCGCCTTCACCACGACAACCTTCAGTTACTAGCGTACCAGCACCTGCAATACCCGTTGGGTGGAACTGCCACATTTCCATGTCTTGCATAGAAATACCAGCACGTGTTGCCATACCAACACCGTCACCAGTGTTAATGTGAGCATTAGTGGTTGATGCGAATATACGACCTGCACCACCAGTAGCTAATACAACAGCTTTAGATTTAAAGAAGGTAACTTCACCTGTCTCAATCTCAATTGCAGTACACCCTACTACATCACCATTATCGTTTTTAACTAAATCAAGTGCATACCATTCAGAGAATACATTTGTTTTGTTTTTAACGTTTTGTTGATAAAGAAGGTGTAATAAAGCATGGCCTGTACGGTCAGCAGCTGCTGCAGTACGTGCGGCTTGTTCACCACCAAAGTTTTTCGATTGACCACCGAAAGGACGTTGGTAAACACGGCCATTTTCAAAACGAGAAAATGGTAAACCCATGTTTTCTAATTCAGTAATAGCTTCTGGGCCAGTTTGACACATGTATTCAATAGCGTCTTGGTCACCGATGAAATCGGAACCTTTAACGGTATCGTACATATGCCATTCCCAGTTATCTTCGTGTGAATTACCAAGCGCAACCGTAATACCGCCTTGAGCAGATACAGTGTGTGAGCGCGTTGGAAATACTTTAGATATTAATGCACACGTTTTGCCAGATTCTGTAATTGCTAAAGCAGCGCGCATACCTGCACCACCTGCACCAATTACTACGGCGTCAAATTCACGAACAGAATATTTCACTTAAACACCCCATAATACGATTAGACCAATAGCTACGTAAGCAACGGCCATTAGGTTTAATACAAAACCTAAAACTGCACGAAGCTTTGCGCACTTAACATAGTCTGTAAGAACTTGCCAAAGGCCAATGCGGGTATGAACCATAATGCAAACAAGGGTAATTAACGTAAACCCTTTCATTGCTAGGTTAGAGAAGAGGCCTGTCCAGGCTTCGAAAGTGACTTCTGGCGTCGCTAAAAAATAGCCGATAATAAAAATCGCGTAAGCGCTGATTATTAATGCCGTGGTACGTAAAGATACGAAGTCTTGTACACCATCACGTTTTAGAGTTGCTTGATTTAAAACCATATCCACACCCCTGCCAATACGGCAAACACAACACCAAGAGCCATTGAAACTTTAGCGCTGAGGTTACCTGATTCAAGTTCTTCCCAATGTCCCATATCCATAATCATATGACGGATACCACCAATAAGGTGATAACCTAATACAGAAACAGTGCCCCAAGCTATAAATTTGGCAATGAATCCGTTAAACAGACCCTTGACGAATTCAAAACTTTCAGCTGAAGAGAGAGACTCAGACCAAGCCCAAATGACAAACGTTAAAGCAAAAAATAATGCAACACCGGTGACGCGGTGAAAAATTGAAGCTTTAGCCGTTGCCGGCATAGATATAGTTGTTAGATCTAGATTTACAGGTCTTTGCTTTTTCACAGTTACTTGCCCATCTTGCTCACAGTGGAGCTCATCTACTTGTTTTTCTAAAAACCCACCAAATATTACTGATGGAACTATCAAAATAAACGTACCAAAACAATTAAAGTTCACAAACCTGTAAATTTTAAGCTGTTAAGAATATGTTTACCCAAATACAATACGGTTTAAAACCACCGTTAGTATATATACCCACAGGGCTTTTTACAATTCTTGTTTATTTAGAGATGTTTGCGAATTAGCCAATAGTATTATATTTAATTAATACCGAATATTTATTATACATATATGCATAATGTTTATAAAAATTGACTTTAACCCCCTCTTTCACGTTAAAATGCGAAGATGTGCTTAAAACAGATTTCAGAACTTTAAAATCTAAAAATCAGAATAGATATCTTAATAGGAGATACATAACGATGGCAGATAAAAAAGCCACAGTCCAAATTGATGGACTAGATCCAATCGAACTTCCAATTTATCAAGGCACTGCTGGCCAAGATGTAATCGACGTACGTACGTTAGGTTCACACGGTCACTTTACTTATGACCCAGGTTTCATGTCGACTGGTTCTTGTGAATCTGCAATCACCTATATCGATGGTGGTAAAGGTGTATTACTTCACCGCGGTTACCCAATTGAGCAATTAGCTGAAGACTCAAATTACATTGAACTTTGTTACTTACTTTTAAATGGTGAGTTACCTTCTAAAGAACAATATGAAGTTTTTAAGAATGAAATCACTACAAGCACTATGCTTGACGAGAAGATTGCTAACTTTTTCCAAGGTTTCCGCTTTGACGCTCACCCAATGGCAATGCTTTGTGGTGTAGTGGGTGCATTATCATCTTTCTATCATGAAGACCTTGATATTACTGATGCTGAACAACGTAAAACAAGCGCAATTAAGCTTGTTGCTAAGTTACCAACAATCGCGGCAATGGCTTATAAAACAAATATCGGCCAACCGTTTGTATACCCACGTAACGATTTAAGCTACGCAGAAAACTTCTTACACATGATGTTCTCTGTACCTGCTGAAGAATATAAAGTTAATCCTGTTACTGCTAAGGCAATGGATAAAATCTTTATGCTTCATGCAGATCATGAACAAAATGCATCAACTTCAACAGTTCGTCTTGCTGGTTCATCTGGTGCTAACCCGTATGCATGTATTGCAGCTGGTATTGCATCTTTATGGGGACCTGCTCACGGCGGCGCTAATGAAGCATGTTTAAACATGTTAGAAGAGATTGGCTCTGTTGACCGTATTGATGAATACGTAGCTAAAGCTAAAGATAAAGCTGACCCGTTCCGCCTTATGGGCTTTGGACACCGTGTTTACAAAAACTTTGACCCACGCGCTACAGTAATGCGTCAAACGTGTCACGAAGTTTTAGCTGAGCTGAATATCCAAGATCCACTTCTTGATATTGCTATGAAGCTTGAGCAAATTGCGCTTGAAGACCCATACTTTGTAGAGAAAAAACTATACCCTAATGTAGATTTCTACTCTGGTATTATCTTAAAAGCGATTGGTATTCCAACAAGCATGTTCACTGTAATCTTTGCAATGGCACGTACTGTTGGTTGGATCACTCACTGGGATGAGATGCTATCTCAACCTGGTCATAAGATCAGCCGTCCTCGTCAACTTTATACTGGTTACACTCAACGTGACTACGTATCAACTGACAAGCGTTAATTAACGTTGGTTAGTTTAAAAAGGCCGCATTTTGCGGCCTTTTTTATTAACAACACTTGAGAATTATCATAAACCGATTACAATTCCTGCCTTAAAAACACTATGTAGATGAGCCATGCTTGCTTTAAAGTTTGATATAAATAAAATTAGAAACGACTTCCCAACATTAAATCAAACAATAAACGGCTGCCCGCTTGTTTATTTAGACTCAGCAGCAACCTCACAAAAGCCTCAATCAGTTATAGATACAATTACTGAATTCTATACGTTTCAAAACGCTAATGTACACCGTGGACGCCATACACTTAGCGAGCAAGCAACTTATGCATATGAACAAGTACGGGATAAAACTGCAGAGTATTTCAATGTATTTAGTAAAGAGATTGTATGGACTAAAGGCGCTACAGAAGCCATTAACTTGGTCGCTAACGGATTAAAAAAGCGCTTAAATGAAAGTCATACCATAATGATATCTCCGCTTGAGCATCATGCAAACATAGTGCCTTGGCAAATAGTGAGTCAACAAACGGGTGCTAAATTAATAGCGCTTCCACTAAATAAAAATGGCACGCTGAACACCAAAGAATGCTGTGAATTTATAAAAGAAACAAAACCTACCCTATTAGCTATTACACAAGCATCTAACACACTGGGTAATATCACCGATTTAAAACCACTTATTAGAGCTGCAAAAGACGTCAATTCTCTTGTTCTAGTGGATGGNCCCAATTTACGTGAATTAAACTGTGACTTTTATGTCTGCTCAAGCCATAAAATGCTCGGTCCAACAGGATTAGGTGTACTTTATGGTCGATATGAGCAATTAAATACCCTTGAGATTTACCAATCAGGTGGGGAAATGATCGATAAAGTGTACTTAACTCACAGTACTTATCGTCCTGCGCCTGCAAAATTTGAAACTGGAACACCAAATATCTCTGGAGTTTTAGGCTTTGGTGCCGCATTAGACTATTTAAATGAATTAGATCACGCAAAAATCCAGCAATATGAGCAAAAATTGTTTAGTTATGCAGCTCAAAAATTGGTAAAGGTTGATGGCATTACAATATATAGCAACCTATCTGACAATATTGGTACACTCTGCTTCAACTTAAATGATGAACATCCTTATGATTTGGCAACTTTACTTGACGGTTACGGGGTTGCAGTAAGGAGTGGACACCATTGTACACAGCCATTAATGACACATTTAGGGCTTAATGGAACGCTAAGAGCGAGCTTTTGTTTTTATAATACCTATGAAGATGTAGATATATTCATTGATTCACTTAAAAAATGTATCGCTTTACTGGACTAAACGTCACTTTAATAGAATTAATTAGGATAACTCATGACAAATACGTTTAACAAAGTCACAGAATCTATAAAAAATGCGCCCGCTTGGCAGCAAAAATATCGTGAGATAATGCTTTTAGGAAAAACTTTACCTGTTTTAGCTGATGTTTTGAAGACTGATGATGCACTTGTACTAGGCTGTGAAAGCAAAGTATGGATGTTTGTTGAATTTGATTTAACAGAAAATACACTTGTTGTAATTGGTGACTCAGATACACGTATAGTAAAAGGATTATTAGCCATTATTTTAGCGCTTTACAATGGCCTCACACCAGAGCAAGTAGTGAATAAAAATGCGTATGAAGAATTTGAAAAGCTCGGCCTTATAAGCCACTTAAGCGCATCACGTGGTAATGGTATTAAAGCCATGGTTGAAAAAATTCAAACCATGGCACAACACAAGCTAAGTTAACCGAGGTCTGTTGATCTTTCAAGGTTAAATTGCAGCAGTCTGTTTGGTATTTAGGCTAGGCAGACCCTAGGCTTGTGAGCGTTGTTTTTTATCTAGATATTTACGCACCGCTTTTGCCGCAACAAAAAAGCCAAAGCTTCCTGTGATCATAGTCACAGATCCAAAACCATTATTACAATCCATATTCATCGAGCCATCAGCACTTTGCTTTGCATGACATACGCTGCCATCGCTTCCTGGGTAAACCAATTGCTCTGTTGAGTAAACACAATCAATATTAAATTTACGTTTAGGATTATTACTAAAATTATATTGCTTACGCAAAATATAACGTACTTTTGCAAGCAATGGGTCTTGCGTAGTTTTGGCTACATCACCAAACGTTATTTGGCTAGGATCTGTTTGCCCGCCAGCACCACCAGTTGTAATTATAGGTAGTTTATTACGTTTACAGTGAGCAATTAACGCTGCTTTTTCTTTAACTGCATCAATACAATCAATTACATAATCAAAACCTTGAATATGCTCTTGAATATTATCAAGCGTAATAAAGTCATCTATTACATTAATTTGGCACTCTGGATTAATAAGCTCGCAGCGCGCTTTCATTGCATCTACTTTAGCTTGACCAATAGTGCCCGTTAACGCATGAATTTGTCTATTGACGTTAGTTGCGCAAATATCATCCAAATCAATCAATGCTATTTTACCAACACCAGTACGTGCAAGTGCTTCTGCTGTCCAGCTCCCTACACCACCAATCCCTACTACACAAAAATGTGCTTCTTGAAGCCAATCAAACTGTTGATGACCATATAAACGTTTAATACCACCAAAACGTATATCTGTAACTTTTTCGCTCATTTACCAATCCAGTTGCCATGGCGATTGCCATGCTTGAAAATCTTGATGTTTAATTAACGCCAAATACTCATCACCATTATCGGGTAATAAAGTTAGCTGTATTTGTTCACCTAGCCATAAAAAGCTCAATGCATATGCATGTAAATAGGTACGATTTGATGGCGTGCCTGAATACATTGCATCGCCTAAAATAGCAGAGCCAATACTTTTTAGTGCCACTCTTAATTGATGCGTCTTTCCTGAATAAGGCTTTAAAATATACCCTCTAAATCCCGGCTTATAACTTAGCGAATAAAATCGGGTGATTGCAGGGTTAAGCTTACTCGTTAGTAACTTAAACGAGCCACGGCGAGATTTAGCCATATCGCCTTTAATCCAACCTTGCTTCTTTTTTGGTTTAGCGTCACTAATCGCTAAATAAAATTTAGCAATCGCATGCTCAGTAAACATAACAGTAAAGCTGGCCGCAGCGGCTTTGTTTCGCGCTAAAATAATCAGCCCTGATGTCACTTTATCTAAACGATGAACGGCATAAAGCTTTTGCGCTAATTGTTGTTCGGCTAACACAACAAAGCCGGGGCCCTCTTCCGAATGAAAATTAAGACCCGCTGGCTTTTCTAAAATATAAAAATCGTTATGTGTAAAAACGATTTTTAATATTTTACTTACTTGTTCACTCACGCGCTTGTACTTTTAATATGCCCTATCACTTTCGCTAAGTCATCGGGCGTATCGACACCTGCATGAGGGGCTATTTGAGCTTGTTCTATTTTGATTTTATAACCATGATACAACACACGTAACTGCTCAAGCGATTCAAGTAGCTCAAGTGGCGATACGCTCAATTCTATATATTGTTTAATAAAACCCGCTCTGTACGCATAAATACCTACGTGGCGCTGAAATGGCGCTAAATTAAGAGCACTGCTGTCATTCATCATTGTGCTTCTATCAAACGGAATACTTGCACGAGAAAAATACAGCGCATTTTTATTTATATCGCTAACCACTTTAACGGCATTAGGATTAAATACTTCATCACGCTCTTCAATAGCAACACTTAACGTTGCCATTGGTGCTGTTGAATCACTTAATAGTGCAGCAACTTGAGATACGTTTTCTGGCGCAAGTAAGGGCTCATCGCCTTGTACATTAACCACAATTGTATTGCTGTCGAGATCAAGTAAATCAACTACTTCGGCTAAACGCTCAGTACCCGATTGGTGATCTTCGCGAGTCATTACAACATCACTAGTAAATAAACTTACTGCATCAAACACTTTTTGATGATCGGTTGCTATAACCACTTTACTTGCACCTGATAAACATGCTTTTTCGTAAACATGTTGAACCATTGGCTTACCGCAAATATCAGCAAGCGGCTTACCAGGTAGTCGGGTTGATGCAAAACGTGCAGGAATTACAACTACGAATTCCACTTTTCAACCTCTTCTAAAGATAACTCACGTGCTTCGTTTTCAAGCAATACTGGAATATCATCTTGAACGGGGTAAGCAAGCTTAGCTGCAGTACTAATTAGTTCGTTGTTTTCTCTATCAAAGCGTAATTTACCCTTACAAACTGGGCAGGCAATTATCTCGAGTAATTTTGTATCAAAGGCCATTGAGTATTCCTTTTTCTTTTAATAATGAATTTAATGTGTTTATTACGCTATCGGAAGGCTCTGCATCTACAGGTAAATAATACCAATTAGGTTTTGCAAAGGACTTACATTTAACCGCGTCTTTTTCGGTCATTATAATGCAATCATCACCAAACTGAATAAAATCATCTGCTGTATAAGCATAATGATCTCTAAAGTGATGAGTCGACAATAGCTTAATATTTTGTGCTTCTAATGAGTTTTCAAACCGTTTAGGGTTCCCAATTGCACTTATTGCATGCGCCTCGCTTACGTTACTTTTTGCATCATCACTTGAATTAACTAAGCGAAGGTTACTTACTTGCAGCACGTAGCTATTATTAGCCTCACCGCCATTTTCAATTACTATATCAACACTTTGTAAGCGTTTAGTTGTTTCGCGTAGTGGCCCTGCGGGCATAACAAAACCATTACCAAAGCGGCGTTCACTATCAACAATACAACACTCAATGCTACGAGGCATTTTATAATGCTGCATCCCATCATCAGAAATAATGACATCTAGCGTATAATTTTTTTCTAATAAATCGATATTGTGTTGTCTATTAGGGCCAACTGCTATTGGGCACTTTAAACGATGGTATAAAAGTACAGGCTCATCTCCAGCCTGTTGGGCGTCAACAACTGAAGTGACTAACAGCGGGTAATTATCTGATTGCCCACCATAACCTCTACTAATAATACCCACTGATAAACCTTGCTGTGTTAAATGACTATACAGCCACAAAACAAAAGGCGTTTTACCATTACCGCCAACGCTTATATTGCCAACTACAATTACAGGCGTTTTGCACTCAAAAGATTTAAGTATTTTAGCGCTGTATAAGTATTTTCGAAATGACGATACAACCCAAAACAAAGCACTTAATGGTAATAACAGTAAAGTAATTAGACCAAATGGTTTATACCAGCTTTGCTCTATTTTGCTCACGCCTGATCACCAAACTGCATTTTGCAAAGTGCTGAATAAGTACCGTCATTTGCTAATAAGCTACTATGATCGCCACTTTCTATCACACGACCGTTATCAATAACATAAATTCTGTCACTGTTTTCAATAGTAGATAAGCGATGTGCTATAACAATAGAGGTTTTATCTTTCATTAGCGTTTCTAACGCTTGCTGAATAAGCTTTTCTGATTCGGTATCAAGTGCTGATGTTGCCTCATCTAAAATCAAAATAGGTGCGTCTTTTAATATTGCACGCGCTATCGCTATTCGCTGGCGTTGGCCACCGGAGAGCATTACCCCATTTTCGCCTACCATGGTGTTTAATTGCTCAGGCAGGTCTTTAACAAATTCCCACACGTGCGCTTGTTTGGCAACTTGCTCTAATTCTTCCTCAGACACATCGTGCTTTATGCCATAACAAATATTATTGGCAATCGTATCGTTAAATAACACAACTTGCTGAGACACTAAAGCAAATTGGCGACGCAGATCAGTTAATTTATAGTCCTGCAGTGCTATGCCATCAAGTAAAATTTCACTCGGTAGTTCTAAATCATAATAGCGGGGTAACAAGTTAGAAATTGTTGACTTACCAGAGCCTGAGCGCCCTACTAAGGCAATACTTTCACCNTCAATCGTTAGCGACAAATCGTTTAATACGGCTTCATCTTTAGTTGGGTACTTAAAGGTTACGTTCTTAACTTCAATTAAACCTTTAACTTTATCAACCGAAACAGTGCCTGTATCTTTTTCCATTTCTTCGTCTAAAACTAAAAATATACTTTGCGCTGCAGAGATACCACGTTGCATATCACTATTCACATTGGCAAGTTGTTTTAGCGGACGTAATAACATCATCATTGAGGCAATTAATGCCATGAAGTCACCAGATGTAATCGTATCAATCATTGATGGCAACGACACCGCCCACAAAATAACTGCCATGGCACTTGCCGCTAAAATTTGAATTATAGACACACTAAGCGCTTTAGTTGCATCCATTTTAATACGCTGTTGGCGATTATGATTGTTGATTTTTGAAAAGTGATTTATTTCTTGTTCTTGCCCGCCAAAGCCATGAATGACTTTATGTCCACTGAGCATTTGTTCTGAACTACGGGTAACTTGCCCCATGGCCGATTGAATATTTTTAGAAATGTGGCGAAAACGTTTAGAAACGACAGCGACAATAATAGCAACAAGTGGGATGATCACTAAAAATATCAGTGATAATTTCCAGCTGGTATAAAACATAACTGCAAGTAAAAATACAACAAATGCCCCTTCACGTACGACTATTAGCAAGGCTTTAGTAATCGCTTGTTGAACTTGTTCTGTATCAAATGTGATTTTTGAAATTAAATCCCCCGTTGAGTTTTTGTCATGAAAAGAAACGGGTAAGTGCAATATGTGCTCAAATAACTCTTGGCGTAAAGAGCGTACAACTTGGGAGCCTACATAACTTAAGCAGTAAGAAGACATAAAGTTAAAAACACCACGCCCTAGAACTAACGCGATAACGACAAAAGGAGCGTACTTTAAAACTTCTGTATTACGCTGGTTCAAACCTTGATCAATAAACGGCTTCATTAATTGAATAAATAAAGCATCCATTGCTGAATAGCCTATCATCCCAATAATTGCGACAAATGCGACGCTTTTGTAGGTGCCAACATACGAGACAAGACGTTTATAAATTTGTGTAGTACTTTGATCCATAACACTCTCTAAATACAGTAACAATCTGTATTGTATCCTCCGATGAGATAAAACTAAACGTCAATCTTTGATAAACCAGTAACTTTCCTGCCTTCTTGCTGTTTCTATAGCCAAATTCTTTGCATAAAATTTAATACTAATTTGCCCTTCAACGCCTGTCGTAAATTGCTGAGCGTTTATTTGGTTATAACGTTCGACGACAAGAGGCTTGGGGAATTCCCATTGCCCTTTATAGGCACTTGAATGAATAACTACTTGGGGAGCAACGTTATTTATAAAATTAACACTTGATGATGTATCGCTGCCATGATGCGGGCTTAACATTACTGTACTTTTCAACGATTTATTATCCGCTAATAGCGATGCTTCACGCGCCTTTGATATATCACCGGTAAGTAACACGCTATGAGTATTATCTGATACCCTAACAACGCATGAATCATCATTTTCATTTCCAAACCCTTTTGTACTAAAGCTTTGTACTTTTAATCCAGCAAAATCAATGTTTATGACTTCACATACATTATGTGTATTTTTAGGATGAAATTGTTGTAATGTTTCACCAAAGCCAGCATCTATGAAATGCTGTAATCCCCCAGCGTGATCATTATCTTCATGACTTAGAATCGCCGTTTTCACTGTTAAATTATTTGCTTTAATATAAGGCAATAAAATACTTCGCGTACGGCTAAAGCGATTGAAATAACTGGGGCCAAAATCATAAATAAGCACTTGTTTATCTTTTTCAATTAATGCCATAAGCCCATGCCCTACATCAAATACATGTAGTTGCCACTTAGACTTTTCTGTTAGCCAATAATTTAATAAAAGCGTTATTGCTGGAATAAAAGCGAGCCATTTATAAGGAAGAAAATAAACCATCAACATAATAATATAAGTAAAAACGACAAATATTGAGTCAATTCTGCCAGTCGTTATCCATCTTAACGATTCTGGTATTTCATAAAGTAATTGAAATAATGCGTATAAACCAGTATCGAACAAATTTATTAAAATACTTATATCTAAAAAGATACTCAGTAATGTAAAAACAATTAAAAAAGGTAAGATAATGATTGAAAGCAGCGGTATAGCAATTAAGTTTATTATCAAACCTGCAATACTTACCCCATTAAAAAAATAGAGTGAAAGTGGCAATAAACCAATAAATAACGCTATTTGAATAACAAACAGTGAAATAACTTTATTTTTTATCCGTGTATTTAATATTGGTAATTTATTAATAACAGTAAAAATTATAGCTACCGCTAAAAATGAAAAATAGAGTCCTGGGTTGAGTAAATTAAATGGGTTAACAATAAGAACAATAACTAAGGCAAATAAAATACTACGCCAACGCAATGGCTGCTTAGCTAGGAAATAAAGTAAAAGATAACATCCGAGCATAATAAGCGCTCGCGTTGCCGATACTATAAATTCACTTAAGTATACATAAACAAGGGCAGCTAGAAATCCGAATAGACTGTAATAAAGAGTAAGGTTAGATGATTGCTCAATTGATAAATTAATTTTTGAAAATATGAATCGAGTAACAAGATAACCGAAGCTAAAAATCAAACCAATATGTAACCCCGATATAGCAAGTAAATGACTTAACCCAAGAGATTGCATTAATTGTTTATCAGCGTAGCTCATCAACGATTTTTCACCGCTCAGCAATGCATAATAGAGCCACTGTAATTTTGTATCCGTATAAGTGTTTTTAAGGAAGTGTTGATAATCTAAAATTATGCTTTGTTTGTCGCTATTTATAATATTAAGATTTTTATTAAGCACTTTACCTTTAAATAATATTCTATTTATAAAAGCATAACGTTCATTATCAAATACATTAAAATTTTTATTACTACGAAAATGTTTTAAATGAATTAAAGCAGAAAATTCATCACCTACTATTAAAGGCTGTGCAGAATTAACACTGAGCATTGCTTTGGGTGCTCTAAAATCCAAAAAATTACTCCCTTCTAATGCCACTATTTTAACTTTAATATATTGAGGTTTTTTGTCAGAAATAACCTCTTCAACAATTAATGTAGAATCAAGTGCATACTTTTCATCCGGTTTTGGTATTTCAAAACTATAAAAAACGTAATAATGCATACCAACGAAGCAAATTGCACAAATAAAGCCTAACAATACGGTTAAAAACGGCTTAAAATAAGCGCTCACTATAACAATGAAAATTGTGAATACTGTAAATTCGAGAGTTTGATAATAAAATACGGTTGCTATACAGCCAATTACAAACCCAAGACTTATCCACACTGATGTAAATGGTTGCTTTAAATGGCTAAAAAAACGATCCAAAGATTTTTACCTGATCCAAATAAAATTAGACATCATAAATCACTAAGGATATTTGGACGCCTTTTACAAGATGCAAATCTTTGGCATTTAAATAGACGTTCTGCTCGGGGTGCATTTGCAGTCGGGTTATTTTTTGCTTTCATCCCTGTTCCTTTTCAAATGGTTTTAGCATCAGCCGGCGCTATATTATTTAGGGTTAATTTACCTATCTCAGTTGCATTAGTATGGCTTACAAACCCTCTGACTATGCCACCTATTTTTTATGGCTCATACTTAGTCGGGACATTAATACTTAATCAGCCGGAGCAACACTTTGTATTTGAAGCTAGTTGGTCTTGGTTTCTAGAGAGCATAGAAACTATTGGTCCTGCATTTTTACTAGGTTCGTTAGTATGTGCTTCTATTGCATCAATTATCGGCTATTTTGGTATTGATATTATTTGGCGCCGTTCTGTTAAGAAGGCATGGTTATCGCGAAATAATTAGTAGCGTTAAAGCTAAATAATAATTATAAGATTCACGGCAATCCTAATCTTATAAAATATTATAGACGAAAAAAAACCAACTTTATTAAGTTGGTTTTTTATAATCAATATTAGTAAACTTTAAAAGCGAAATATACGTCTTAAGCCAACTAATGGTAATAGCAATAATGTATACCAAGGGAAGCTAGCAGAGTTACGCTCATAGACTTCAGCCTCTGGTGGAGCACAGTTTTCTACTTCACCATTTGCGATTGGCGTTAGTTTAACTGCAACTGCAATGCTCTCATATTCAATTTCACCATTTACATCAGTTACTACACCACCTAAAGAATCTAGCTTTTCAACTGTCTTGGTCGCAGTACCAAATATTTCATTATTTTCGTTAATAGATGTGGCTTCGGCCATTGTATAAGCGTAATTAGTTTCGCCATCGGTATCAAAACAAGGCAGTAAATCGTTTAAATTAGTGATTTTATCTTCACCAATTTTATAAATAAATGCTTCTTTACGACGTGTATTATCGGAAACCCCCACTTCACCTTCACCAACAATATAACCTTGATTATTTATATCGTTACCGTAAGAGCTTGAACTTGAAAAGTAGTTAGTTGGAAAAACGGTATTACCGGTTGCTATATCATGATAGAAAAGTTTATTACGTAGAGTGCCTTCAATACGCTTAGTCGCATAACCTGTAATTACATCATTATCATTAATTGCAATTGATTTACCAGCCTGCCAATCATCTTCTTGATCAATAAAATCAGTAACTGCACCGTCTTTAAAATAAACTGGCATTGTAAGGATCGTATCGTCATTTTTGTAATAACGCGTATTCGATGAACCTACAATTATACCGTTACTATTTACTGCTAAAGCAGTACTTGTAAAAGCGTCATCTTCAGTCTCACCTTCATCAGGTGTAAGCGCTAAACCAAGCTCTTTAACAGAAATAACATTCAGTGATTCGTCAAGCTCCCATTTAACAGCACGTTTATTAAATAAACCTCGTGAAATATTAGTATTTAATAAATTAATACACACTGATGCCGGTTCACCTTCATTATCACAGTTATCATCAATATTATCTTGTCTGTCGTCAGGGATACTTGTAGACATATTACCTACAACAGTATATCCACTGTTTGTTTTAACAATATCGTTAGCACGACTTGTGCCGCCGTATTCATTAAACTCTGGTTCTAATGGAACTTTGATCATGCCATCAGCGCTTATTACAATCCCACGCTCTATAAATTCATGAGTAAACCATGTTTCTGCTTCATCATCACCATCGGGTGTAAAAGACACTTTATCGTATGGAGCGCTACCCCAACCAACCGTAACGCCGTCTTCACTTACAGCATTAAAAAGGTTAGTCGTAGAACGTGTTAACCCATCATAATCAACAGATTCAACATCAAATAATGGTTGCTCTGTAACTTGTGTGTCATTGTACTTTATGCCAACTAATGAGCTTAATTTCTGATATTCAAAATTTGTAGAAATTGAAGATAAAAAACTAACCATGAAAGTATGCGCATCAGCATTAGTGAGTACAGCATCATTATTTTCAATGTCATCAAGTGTAAAGGTAATTTCTTTATCACTTAATTCAAATGCAGCTTCTGTATTGTCGTAGTTATTTTCAATAATATTTTCTGTGAAATCAATATAGCTGATATCAATAGGTAAATTGTATAAACCATTTGCAAAACCAATAATATGCCCGCTTTCGCTTACATCTGTTACATAAGAGTATTTAGCGTCTTCAAGAGTCCCTAATTCACTTAACTGGTACGTTGCACTTGTTGCTGTAGTGCTTAATGTCGCTAAAATACTGGCAGCGAGTAATTTATATTTCATTTTAGTCCTTACTACTGATTCTGTAATTCTTCAAGTTCTTCCCAGCGCTCAAGCGCAGCTTCAAGGTCAGACTCAAGTTGTGCCAAATGGTTCAATGCTTTAGTTGTTACATCACTCTCTTGTTTAAAAAAGTCTGAGTCACTAACTACAGCTTGTTGAGCTTCAATTTCAGCTTCTAGTTTTTCCATTTTATTCGGTAGTTGCTCTAATTCAAGTTTTAATTTGTAAGAGAGTTTATTAGTCTTAGCTGCTGGCTTGGCAACTGGAGCGACCACTTTTTCAACTTTTTTTACTGGTTGTTGCTGAGTTTTTTTTTCTTGTTCAGCTAAGTAGTTAACGTAAGCCTCATAGTCGCTATAACCACCTACAATATCTGTAACTTTACCGTTACCTTCAAACGCCCATACACTTGAACATGTATTATCAATAAATTCACGGTCATGGCTTACAATCAGCACTGTACCTTGGTATTGATTAATGATGTCCTCTAGTAACTCTAACGTTTCAATGTCTAAGTCATTTGTTGGCTCATCGAGAACAAGTATATTAGACGGTTTTAAAAACAATTTAGCTAATAGTAATCTGTTTTTTTCACCACCAGAGAGTGCTTTAACAGGGGTTCGAGCACGTGCTGGCGGGAATAAAAAGTCTTGCAAATAACCTAAAACATGACGTGAGCGGCCGCCCATCATCACTTCTTGTTTACCTTCGGCGACGTTATCTTGAACTGTTGCTTCTTCATCAAGCTTTTCACGATATTGGTCAAAGTAAGCAAATTCTAAATTAACACCTTGCTTAGTTATACCGCTATCTGGTTCTAAATCACCAAACATTAGCTTTAATAGTGTTGTTTTACCAATACCATTTGGGCCTACTAAGCCGATTCTATCACCACGCATTACAAGTGTAGAAAAATCATCAGCAATAACTTTGTCTTTAAATGCATGACAAAGATGTTGAGCTTCAAATACTAACTTGCCAGAGCGGTCTGCTGTTTCAATATTGAAATCAGTTTTACCAACTTGGTCAACACGTTGTTTGCGCTCGGTACGAAGCTGCTTTAACTCACGAACTCTACCTTCGTTACGCGTTCTACGTGCTTTAACACCTTGTCGAATCCACGTTTCTTCTTCGGCTAAGCGTTTATCAAACAATGCATTTTGAGCTTCTTCAACTTTCAGATCATGCGCTTTTTGTTCTAAATAAGTAGCGTAATCGCCTGGGTACGAAATAAGCTTACCACGGTCTAAATCTAAAATACGCGTAGCAACAGCACGAATAAACGCACGGTCATGCGATATAAATACAATACCGCCTTTAAATTCTTTTAAAAACTGTTCAAGCCACATTACACTTGCCATGTCTAAATGGTTTGTTGGCTCATCTAGTAATAATAAATCAGGCTCACTTACAAGTGCACGTGCAAGTGCTACTTTACGTAACCAACCACCAGAAAGAGACTCAAGTTTAGCTTCTGGGGTTAGTTCTAATTGTGTCAAAACTAATTGAATGCGGCTATCAAAGCGCCAGCCATCAGCTGCTTCTAGTTGATTTGATAAACGTTCAAGTTTATTTAATAACTTATCGTTACACTCTGTTTGAAGCTCGTTACTAACATGATGAAAATCAATTAGTAAGTTTGCAATCTCAGGCATACCTTGTGCAACGTAATCAAATACGGTGCCGCTTGCACCTTTTGGTGGATCTTGCTCTAAGCGAGAAATTCGAATGCCACCTAGCTGATTTATTTCGCCATCATCTAAAACAACTTGTCCATCAAGTACTTTTAATAAAGTTGATTTACCTGCGCCATTTCTACCAACAACACACACTCTTTCGCCACTTTCTATAACGGCATCTGCTTTGTTAAGCAAAGCATGTGTACCAAAAGCAAGTTGTGCTTTTAAAATTCTAATTAAATCCATAGTTCTTATTTGCTCTTATTCTGCTTGTGCTAAAAATTCGCGCACAGAGTTTAAAGTAAAAGGCCAAAATAATTGCTCGCCTTTTTCACTTTTTAATACAGGAATAGTAATTTGATACTCAGCTATAAGCTGCTCATCAGTCATAATATCGATTAGTAATAACTCGCTAGTATCACAAAGTACCTCAGTGATAAGTTGCTCAGCTTGCTCGCACAAGTGGCAACCATCAGTGTGGTATAAAACCCAATTAGCCATGTGTGATTAGCCAGCTATTATGGATTTTTTTATTACGTTTAAAGTCTGGTGATAACGTTTTATCTGAAATATTAACGGCTTTTAAACCTAAACCAATCAGACCAACTTCATCTATAACAAAGCCACGTTTGTTATTAGAGAAAATCAACGTACCCGATGGGCTTAAAATCTTTTTTACCCACGTTAATAATTTAATATGATCGCTCTGAACATCAAATGCATCTTTCATTCGTTTTGAGTTTGAAAACGTTGGAGGATCTAAAAATATCAAATCGTATTGCGCTGTTGCGTGCTCTAACCATTTTAAACAATCTGCTTGTTCAAAGCGGTATCGTGTATTACTAATACCATTTAAATCAAAGTTATCTTGGCCCCATTTTAAGTAGGTCTTTGATAAATCAACTGTAGTAATGGCTTTAGCACCACCAAGAGCAGCATGTACAGAAGCTGTACCTGTATATGCAAAAAGATTTAAGAAACGTTTATCTTTAGCATTTTCTTGAATATAACGACGCATTAAGCGGTGGTCTAAAAACAAGCCTGTGTCTAAGTAGTCAAATAAATTAACTTTAAACTTAGCACCGAACTCTTCAACAACCATAGTACGGTTTTGTTTAGACATAGCGGTGTATTGATCTTCGCCCTTCTGCTTTTTACGTACTTTTACAGCAATGTTTTCAGGTGAAATTTCAAGCTGTTGAGCAGTTAAACTTATTACGTCTTGCAGACGCTTTTCTGATGTTTTTTCATCAATTTCTTTAGGCGCTGCATATTCAAAAATTACAGCAGAGTCCCCATAAATATCTACAGCAACATTGTATTCAGGGATATCCGCTTCATAGACGCGATAAGCATCTATTTTATTTTGTTTAAGCCAGTTTTTTAAGCCTTGCTTATTCTTTTTCAATCGATTTGCAAATGACGTTGAGCCTTCAAAATTAAGTGCTTTTTTATCATCTGTGGTCAAACTGACTTGCTTATCATCTAATTGATATAAGTTAAGTTCTACATCAAGCGGGCCATTCTTAAATTTATAACGCTTAAGGCGCACAAGTTTTAAAAGTTTAAATAAGCTCTCGTCCATACCAAGTAAGGCAAGTTTCCAGTGATTAAAGTGCTTTTTAAAGCCAACGCCTAAATTACGGTGTAAATCAACAAGCTCAGCCATAGAGCCAATACGCTCACCATATGGTAAGTTTGAAATTACAACACCCGGTAATTTTGCAACAGCTGTAAGTTTAGTTGCATCACTTTGCTTAAACTTAATCACGTCGTCAAGCTCGGCTCGTTTAGCATTATCAATTGCTTTACTTAATACTTGATCATCGTAATCGTGGCCAATTAACCACAATTTAGGATCAGTAATATTAGCGAGTAACTCTTCTTTAAGCTCTTTAAACTTAGCGGCTCTAAAACTGGGTAAACGCTCAAAAGCAAAACCTTCACGGAATAATCCCGGTGCTTCGTTTCGCGCCATACCGGCAGCTTCTATCAAAATAGTACCCGCACCACAACATGGATCGAATAAAGGCTGTTTTACANCCAGCCACTTCGCTTAATTAATGCAGCAGCTAAGTGCTCTTTAATTGGCGCTTTACCTTGGCCTTGACGGTAACCACGTTCTGACAAACGAGGACCTGAATAGTCAATATACATCGATACGCCGTAACGATTTAATCGTGCAACTACGCGCACATTAGCATCTTGCTTATCAACGTTAGGACGTTGCTCGTATAAATCATTAAAATAGTCAACAATTGCATCTTTGATTACAAGACCCGAAAATTGCGTGTTTTTTAATGAGTCATTGGTACCGTTGAAGTCGACAGCGAATGTTTGCGTAGGTCCAAACCATTCTTGCCAAGGTTGCGAGCGCGCAAAATTATACAGGCTATCTTTGTCATCTACGCCTTCTTTTTCTTCAATAAGCATAAGCACACGCGTTGCAAAACGAGTTGATAAACAAACCTTTTGCGCAAGTAATGAGTCAGCCTCAAAACGAACAGAACCAACAGTTTGCTTAGACACGGTTGCGCCAAGTTCTGTTAGTTCATCAACCAATAAATTTTCGATTCCGATAGAAGTAAGTGCGATAAATTGCAAAGTAATAACCCTTAATAGCTAATTGCGCAGGATTATAACATAGGTTGGGCGACAAACACGCCATAAAGACACGCTTAAGACTTAAATTTGGTTAGGCGGTTTGACTTTGATATTGCTGATTTAGGATGGGGTGGACTCGATTATTCAAAATACGGATTACTTCAAATTGCGCTAAAGATAAGTTTTCGTCTAATTTAAAGGTTTCACTTAAATTCAAACAAATAGATGCATCAGGACAATGCTCTACAATTAAAAAATCACCTGACTGCGCTTTAGATCTTAATTTTACTATTGCCTCTACACTTGGCTCTGTCCCTGTGTATTCTTCAAAAAACCAACTTTTTGCTAAAACGGGTTTTAAGTGATACTTAACAGCAGTTGCATTTAATGATATTTGACAAATTTGAGCCGCTGACCACAATTCAAATCCGTCCAGATAATTATAAACTTGTTCGTAAAATGCAGCATCTTCGAGACTAAAACGTGGATTTTTAAAAACAGAATCGGTGAGCTGTCTTAATTTATAAGGCGTGCATAATTGCATGTCGTCATTTAAATCAAGTAACAAACGATTTTTATCAGGACAAGTAATCCACTGCCATTGCTTTGATGCTTGTAACATTTACTCCTCCTTGGGTATGTTGAATAATTATTGCTCAGAGTATAACCGCTTTTGACCACTTTTAAAATGTTTGCTTAGAACATTTAGCTAACGATCAAAAGCTTAGATAACTGATCCTTATAAGCCGTTAACGATCGACTTTACCAATTGTGGACCTTTGTAGATGAACCCAGTATAAACCTGAACTAAATTTGCGCCTGCATCTAACTTTTCTTTTGCAGATGTAGCATCATCAATACCGCCGACTCCGATGATTGGTAGCTTACCTTGTGTTAAGCGTTTTAGTTCACTTACTACCTCTGTAGAGCGCATTCTAACAGGGTGACCTGATAAACCGCCCGCCTCTTGTGCATATTGCTGCCCCATGACTGCGGCTCGTTCAAGCGTTGTGTTTGTGGCAATTACACCATCAATTTTATTATTTAAAAGTGATTCACTTACTTGCTCTATTTGTATTTGATCGAGATCCGGTGCAATTTTTACAAGCATAGGCACTTGCTTATTATGCTTTGCAATTAAATCTAACTGTTCATTTTTAAGACTTTGCAACAAATCGTCAAGTGCAGCACCATATTGTAAATCACGAAGCCCTGGGGTATTTGGTGATGAAATATTTACCGTAATGTATGAGGCATGCTCAAATACTTTACGCATACAATGAATATAGTCATCTTTACCTTGCTCGTTAGGCGTATTTTTATTTTTACCAATATTAATACCGAGTATGCCACTGTACTTTGCTGCTTTTACATTTTCGACTAAATTATCAACACCTTTATTATTAAAACCCATACGGTTAATAATTGCGTTTGACTCTGGAAGTCTAAAAATACGTGGCTTATCATTACCAACTTGAGGACGCGGTGTAACCGTTCCAACTTCAATAAAACCAAACCCCATTTGGCTAAATGCATCTATACATTCTGCATTTTTATCCAGGCCAGCGGCAAGCCCTACTGGATTTTTAAATTCAAGACCTAAAAAGTTTACGGGTTTATCTGAAACACTTTGTGACCAAGCTATATTTAGAGGCGTATTAGCAAAACGACGAAGATTATTAAGTGCAAACTCATGCGCCCACTCCGCATCACGGGTAAACATAAAACGGCGAGCTAAATCATAAAACATCAATATAATCCTCTTTTTAAATTTTAGACAAAAAAATACCTCAGACAAGGCTGAGGTATTGTATAACAATTTTAACAATCAGTTATTTATTTACTAAACAATTAACTGATTAAAGCTAAATTATTTTCCTGACGTATCACAATTGTGGCTTAACAACATAAGTTCACGAAGTGCAACCGAGAACTTAGCAAAGTCGTGGCTTTGTGATGTTTTAAACTCAGCCAGCATTTGTTTCCAACGCTGAAGTAATAAATCTTGGCTATCCATCCACTCGTCTATTTGACTATCAACATCGCTCTCATCACCTTCAAAGCTATTTAATACAACTTCAGATAACGTACGTTGCTGCCAATCAAGCTCTTCACGGTAAGATGAACGAGCAAGTGCTTGCCAATGATTTGCTACTGGTTGCTTAGTTATTTGCTCTAAGAACCAATGCAGACCCATTCTTGCACCTAGTTTAAAGTAAGTATTGGACACCATCGAAATACTCTTACCTGAACTATTCGCAACTTCTGCTAAATCCATCACAGAGAATAAGCTTGATAAAGAAACAATACGATTAGCTATATCTGTTGGAACGCCCGCGTCAATTAACTTATTGGCCTCAATTACAATACGATCATTTTCTTTTTCAATCATATACGTATTTAAGTTATCGCTTAAATCTTTAAAGGTTGGCGCAAAGAATTCAATTCCTTGTTCAATCGTTTGTGACTTATTACGATGACGTAAGAACCAACGCGTTGCTCGGCGCACAGTACGACGAAGTTGGTAAAGCATTTCAGTTTGAACTGCTGCTGGTATTTTATTATCAAGTGCACTAATAGAAGACCATGTTTCACGCATTTCAAATATTTCGCTAGCAATTGAGTAACACATTGCTATCTCAGCTTCATTAGCACCAGTTTCTTCATGCATACGTACCATGAAGTTTAAACCCATATCATTAACAATGCTGTTAGCTAGCTTAGTAGCGATAATTTCTTTGCGTAATGGGTGATTATCCATCGCATCGTTAAACTTCTCACGTAGAGGACGTGGGAATGACTTCACAAGCAATTGACGATAGTAAGGATTTTCAGTAATTTCATCACTGACTAAAGACTCTTTCAATACCATTTTAGCGTATGAAACAAGCACTGAAAGCTCAGGGCGAGTTAAGTCTTTACCTGCGGCTGCGCGCTCTGCCAACTCTTCATCACTTGGAATGAACTCGATAGCACGGTTCAATTTACCATCTTTTTCAAGAGCATGGATGAAACGAATCTTCTCTTTAAGCGTTGAAGTGCCCTTAGATTGCGTAATTGAAATAGTATGTGTTTGACGGTAACAGTCCTTTAATACTAATTGAGATACTTCATCAGTCATTGAGTAAAGTAGCTCATCACGTTGCTTACGCGTTAAATCACCTTCAGCTACTAGGCCATTAAGTAAAATCTTTATATTTACTTCGTTATCTGAACACGCAACACCACCAACATTATCAATAAAGTCCGTGTTTACGCGCCCGCCTTTAGCTGCAAATTCAATTCTGCCAAGTTGAGTAGTACCTAAGTTACCCCCCTCACCTAAAATTTTAGCGCCTAAATCTCTACCATTAATACGTAACGCATCATTTGCACGATCCCCTACATCTGCATCAGTTTCTTTAGAGTTTTTGATATACGTTCCGATACCGCCATTCCACAGTAAATCAAACTCCATCATTAACGATGCTTTTATTAATTCGTTTGGCGTCATACTCGCTTTTTTAGTGCCCAACATTTTTTTCATTTCTGGGCTAAGCGTAATTGATTTAGCTGCACGAGAGAAAACACCACCGCCGGCAGAAATTAACTCTTTGTTATAATCATCCCACGATGAACGCGGCATATTGAATAAACGTTCGCGCTCAGGGTAAGAAGTAGCAGCATCTGGGTTTGGATCAACAAAAATGTGCATATGGTTAAAGGCAACTTGTAACCGAATATGCTTAGATAACAACATACCATTACCAAATACATCACCAGCCATATCGCCTATAGCTACCACTGTAAAGTCAGTCGTTTGACAATCGATATCCATTTCACGGAAATGTCGTTTAACTGACTCCCATGCGCCTTTAGCTGTAATACCCATTTTCTTATGGTCATAACCAACCGAGCCACCTGATGCGAATGCATCGCCTAGCCAGAAATTGTATTCATTAGCTATGCCGTTTGCGATATCAGAGAACGTAGCTGTACCTTTGTCGGCTGCAACCACCAGGTATGCATCATCTTCATCGTGGCGAACAACATCTCGAGCTGGCACTACTTCACCGCGCTCTATGTTATCTGTAATATCTAGAAGACCACGGATAAAAATTTTGTAACACTCTTGGCCTTCTTTTATAAACGCTTCGCGCTCACTAGGTAATTGTTTACATACAAAGCCACCTTTAGAACCAACAGGTACAATTACTGTATTTTTAACTTGTTGCGCTTTAACTAAGCCAAGTACTTCAGTACGGAAGTCTTCACGACGGTCAGACCAACGCAGACCACCACGCGCTACTTTACCGTAACGTAAATGCACACCTTCAACGCGCGGAGAATAAACAAAGATCTCAAACGCAGGAAGTGGAAGTGGTACATCAGGAATTAAGCTAGGCTGTATTTTAAACGAAACATAAGATTTAAACTGACCTGCATCATCTTTTTGGAAATAGTTGGTACGTAGCGTCGCAACAATCATATCTACGTATAAACGTATAATGCGGTCATCATCAAGGTTTGCTACATTTTCAAGTTCTAAGTAAATTTGCGTACTTAACTTTTCAAGTGTTTTAGCACTTGCTGGGCTCTTAACTGAGAACTTTTTAGCAAATAAATTAACAATTTGCGCTGCAATGTTTGGATAATTTGCAAATGTGCTTTCAATGTAACTTTGTGAGAACGTTACACCAATTTGACGCATGTACTTAGCGTAAGCACGTAAAATAGAGGCTTCGCGGCCAGTTAGGCCACCCATTAACACTAAACGGTTAAAACCATCGTTTTCAAGGCGGTTGCCCCACACATTTGTTAATGCAGCGCGAAAACGTGCTGAAATTTTATCAAAGTCTGCCATCCCTTTGCTGTCAATAAGCATCGAGAAGTCCATGATCCAGTTGATACGACCATCGCTAGTTTTAACTGAATATGGTGTTTCACCAACAACGCGAAGGCCAAAGTTTTCAAGCATTGGCATAACATCAGATAAATGAATCGGCTCATCTTTATGGAATAAGCTTAATCGTACAATATTGCTGTTTGCTTCTTCTTGAGGACGGTAAAACAGCATTTCTAGTTTGTTTTCATCGCTAAGTAGTTCTAACTTTTCAATATCAACAACCGCAGCACTTGGAAGCACTTCATCTTTGTACGAGCGTGCAAACGCGTTACAGTATTTACGATTTAAATCGTTACCACGAGCTTCACCAGCAGACTCTAAAAGAGCAGATTGAAGTTTATCTTCCCACGTACGTGCAGCTTCTACTAAATTGTTTTCGATGTCTTTCACGTTATATTCGATCTTGTTGTCGGTCACACGAACGGTGTAATGAGTACGCGCCAGTGTTGACTCAGAGAAATAAGTAGTAAATTCGACTTTATCGTCAGAATTAAATGCATTAGCTAATATATCTTGCGTTTCACGACGAAGAGCCGTGTTATAACGCTCACGAGGTACATAAACCATACAAGATAAAAAACGACCATACGCATCTTTACGTACAAACAAGCGGCACATATCGCGCTCTTGTACTTGTAACACACCCATAGCAACTTCAAGTAGCTCACCTTCGCGCGCTTGAACTAGCTCATCACGTGGGTAGGTTTCTAAAATATTTAAAACAGCTTTGTAAGCGTGAGTACCTTTAGCAAAATCACACATTTCCATAATGCGATTAATTTTACTTTTTAACACAGGTACATCAGTAGCACTGTTATTGTAAAAGCTTGATGAGAATAAACCGATAAAGCGGTCTTCACCAATTACATTGCCTTCATCGTCAAAACGCTTAATGCCTACATAATCGATGTAAGCTGGACGATGAACACGAGAAACAGAGTTAGTTTTTGTTAAAATCAGTAGGTTGCTGCTACGAGCTTCTTGACGTGCAACTTCAGGTAATTCTGATAATAAGCGAGTGTGTTCTTCAGTCGAGTTTTTCATCAAGCCTAGGCTTGTATCCATTTTACCTTTTAGTTGGTAATCACCTTGAACTGGGCTTAACTCATATTCACGGTAACCCATTAGGGTAAAATTATCTTTAGCTAACCAATCTAAAAACTCAGTTGTTTCTGAAACTTCATCTTTACTTTTATTATGATGACGTTTAGGTAACTCTTTAGTCACTGCAATCAATTTTTTACGGATTGGTTGCCAATCATCAACAGCAACAGATACATCAACAAGCACAGACTCTAATTCTTTTTTGAAAGACTCAATCACAGAAGAATCTGTCTGACGGTCGATTTCAATAAAGAACACTGTTTTAGTAGATGAAGATTCTTGCTCTGCTTTTAAATTTGATAATCCAGAAATTTTAGCGTTTGTATCGCGCTTAATTTTTAATGGGCAGTGAAGTAATAAGTGAGAGGCGATATTTTCACGAGTCATGGCCATACGAACAGAATCAACTAAAAACGGCATGTCTTTAGTAATAATTTCTACAATTGTATGCGATGACTGCCAGCCATCTTTTGCCACTTCAGGATTGAAAACGCGGATAACAGCGTCGTCGGTAGTATTTTTTTCTAGCGAGTTCCAAAGGCTTAATGCTGCGCCATATAGGTCACTATCGTTGCGATTTGCCAAATCCTCTTTAGACATGTTGCTGTACAAGGCTTTGGCGAATTTCTCAACGAGTAACACATTATCAGCGCGAACTTTTTTCTGGATCAGCTTACAAACATTATCTAGGATAACCGAGGCTTGGCCTTCATTTCGTGTCATTGTATGTTCCTTAATCTATTACTGCTCAGGAGCAGAAATTTGTACAGCTATTCATTAGCGTGGAGTCAATCAAATTCTAACCCTTTTGCAGCTAATAAACAGCCTTTTCGATGAAAACATTTTAAGCATTTCAGCTATTTGGTCATCTATTCACAAATTGTAGATATAAATGGCCTTTACAGGCCATTTAGGAGCAAAATTATTCACATTATTTTTTCTGGTCAGTCCAGAGAAGGCTACCAATCGCCGGTAATAACAACACTGCACCCAACATATTTACTAAAAACATGAAGGTTAGCAATATACCCATATCAACTTGGAATTTAAGATCTGAGAATATCCACGTACTCACACCAATAGCTAATGTAATCCCCGTAAACAATACAGCACTACCACGCTCAACAAGTGCATTACGATAAGCAACACTTAATGGTACGTTTTGCTTAAGCTGCCCCATCATCGACGACAGTATATAAATGCCGTAATCGACCCCAATACCAACACCTAGCGCAATTACAGGTAGTGTAGACACCGTTAAGCCTATTTCTAGTTGAACCATAAGCGCTTGTGCAAGTGTTGATACAATATAAAGCGGCAATACTACGGCTATTGTTGCTTTTACGCTTCTAAAGCTCATTAAACATAAAATAATAACGGCACCATAAACGTAAAGCATCATTGGTATTTGCGCCTCTGCAACTGACTCATTAGTCGCTGCCATTACACCAACAGGCCCAGACGCTAATTTAAATGCTAATTCATCAGTGCCCTCTTCTTTAGCAAATTGCTTAACACTTTTAATCACAGTATCGATAGTTTGTGCTTTGTGATCATCTAAAAATATTATCACAGGCATAACGGAGCAGTTACCGTTAAGTAAACCTGTACTTGTTTCAACTCGAGATGTTGATTGTACTAAGCTTGCTGAATTTCGTGGCAAACTCTGCCATTTCAGATTGCCTTCGTTGTACCCTGCGTTAACCGATTGAGCTACAGAGCTCAAACTAACAGCAGACTGCACACCGGTCACATTTTCTACTTTATATTGAAAACGGCTTATGCGCTCCATAACATCATGTTCAGTACATGCTGCAGGATATGCCTCTACTATTACTTTTAAGATATCTGACGAAATAGTGTACTTGTCTGATATTAAAAATGTATCTTGGTTATAACGCGCATCTTGATGCAGAGACGGTGCGCCTGCGTGTAAGTCGCCTATACGCATTTTATCTGCTTGCCAGTAACCTAGAGCAAATAAAACAAGGGTAAAACCAATAATCATTTTAGCTACTTTAGGGTCTGTTGCTTTTACAAGTAAGTCGCGGATTTTATCAAGCATGTTAGGCTTTGCAGCGTCACCAGATTGAATATGTACACTGTTTTCAAAATTCATGTACGAAGCCCAGACCGGCAATAATATTAAATTAGTAAATATAATGACGGCTACACCTAAACTCGCTGTAATAGCAAGTTCACGGATAATACCAATATCAATGGTAAGTAATGTTAAAAAGCCAACGGTGTCTGAAAGTAGTGCAATACCACCGGGTATTAATAGAGCCCTAAAACTTGACTGACAACAGATACGGGTACTTTTTCCTTCACCTACTTTTTTACCAATCGCATTGATCATCTGCACACCATGACTTACACCAATAGCAAATACTAAAAACGGCACCAAAATAGACATCGGATCAAGACCAAATCCTAAACTTGAAAGCAGGCCTAATTGCCAAATAACAGCAATAATGGAACATGCGATAGGCAAAATAGTCAGCTTTAAACTGCCACAAAATAGCCAAACCATAACGAAAGTAAAGGCGATAGCAATGGCAAAAAATACGACCACACCTTTTGCGCCTTCAGCTATATCGCCTGCCATTTTTGCAAAACCAATAATATGAATACTTACTTTATCTGTACTCAAAGGTTCTCTTAAATCACTTTCTAGCTTTTGTGCAAAAGCTAATGTGTCTAACTTTTGTTGTGTTTGTGGATCTGTTTCTAAAAGCTGGGCCGTTACCATTGCACACGAGTAATCGCTGGCAATCATACGTCCTACCACTTTTGCTTTTTCGATGTTTTCTTTTACAACACCTAAACCACGCGTATCCGCTTTAAAGTTAGCAGGAATAATTGGACCGCCTGCAAAGCCATCCTCGACTACTTCAACAAAACGAGCACTTGGTGAAAATATAGAGTTAACTAATGGACGATTTACGCCAGGAATAAAATAAAGCTGATCGTGAACCGCTTTTAATTGAGTGAAAAACTCTGGATTAAATATATTGCCGCTGTCATCACACACTGAAATTAAAATACTATTTGCACCACCAAATTGTTTTTCGTGCTTGGTGTATACTTTCATATAGTCGTGATTTAACGGAATGTTTTTATTAAACGATGCATCTAATTGAATTTGAGTTGCTTTGAATACGAGTAAACAGGTTATAAGCGCAAAACTTATAAGCATAATTAAGCGATGTCTAAAAATCGCCTTTTCTATAAAATCGAGTAACTTATGCATTAAGGGGTTAACTCCTTCACTTTAATGCCATCTTCTGTCGCCATGATTAGTTTGTTATTTAAAATCACGCCATCCAAAATTGCTTTACCATCGGCTAACTGCTCATGGGTAAGTAATCCATCTTGAAGGTGAAAAATAACACCACTATTGGCGAGCATGAGCCATTGCTTATCATTGTAATTAATGATGTTGTTAATTGTCGCTGTTTTAATATTTTCAAAATGTAGCCACTCTTGCTCATTATTTTTCTTTGCAAACACGTTACCGCGAAGCCCTGCTACAATTTCTTGCGTACTATCTGATGCAACTGCAAAGAATGAACCTGGGTAAATCTCCTCAATCCTTTGCCAAGTTTGACCATCATCAATGCTTCTGGCCATTAAACCCATCTCACCAACGAGCATTAATCCGTTATCTGTTTTTTCGATTCGATTAAAGTGCGGTAAAATTGAAGCTGTTTCTGCTTCGTACCCTTCGGGATCATTTTCTTTTAAATCGTTTAAGTAATCTCTGTCATCACTAAACAGTAACGAATCTAAAAAGCGCTTTTGCCAATGTTTACCACCGTCGGTGGTTTGATAAAACATGCCATAGGCCCCCACTGCAAAACCTTTTAAATCATCTTCAAATAGGATATCAAGGCAGGGTTTATCTAGTTCTGGTTTAACTTGTTGTAACTGCCAATTAATACCACCATCGGTAGTATTGATAATGGTGGCATCGTGTCCACATGCCCAGCCATTATTTTCATCGCTAAAGTCAACAGCTGTTAATAGCACTTGAGTTGGTACAAGTTCAGCTTGTTGCCATTTATTACCAGTGTCACTTTTAATAACGGTACCATGCTTGCCTACTGCAATTAGCCCGTTACCTGTGTTTGTTATATCAGTAAGTAGGGTTTTATCTGCTTTAATTGCACTGATTGCATTTTCAGGGACATCCTGAGCAACACTCGCACCACTTATGATCAGGCTGGCATATACTAAATACTTCATAAATTTTAATCGCCTTGAACGAGAGAATTGTTTGTCTTTATATACTGAGGAAAGCGTTGCGCGATTTGGTATAAGACAAACGCGATGTGAAAGGAAAAGGCACTTAACATGCGTTAAGTGCCTAACTTCTAACTATCTACCTGCGCGACGTAATGCGCTTGACGTAAACTCGTTATCGTTAAACGATTGTGAAAAATCGTACATGTTTTCTTGGTTATCTAAACCAATTGCTAAATAACGACGTGAATTTAAATCATGATAAACTTCAAGCGTACTCCACTGAGTAGGTACTTCGTAGTAGTTAAGGCCATAAGCCATTGCTACACGGTAAAGTTGGTCGCGGTTATCATAAATATCCGTAACCTGTACTTGCCAGCTATCTTCATCAATGTAAAACACACGTTTTTTATAGATATGGCGTGTATCGTCTTTTAAGTTAGCTTCAACAACCCAAACACGGTGTTTTTCGTAGCGTGTATGCTCTGGGTTTATGTGGCCAGGCATTAAAATGTCATCGTATTCTAACTTATCACTATGAAGCTTATAGCTGTTGTAAGGAATGTATAATTCTTGCTTACCTTTCAACGTCCAGTTGTAACGATTAGGTGAGCCATTGAACATGTCAAAATCATCAGTAGTACGTAAGCTATCCGCTGCTGTTCCTGGTGCATCATATGCAACATTAGGTGCACGACGAACGCGGCGTTGTCCCGAATTGTAAGTCCATGCTTGGCGTGGCGTTAATATTTGGTCCATCGTTTCATGAACAAGCAGTGCTGTACCTGCTAAGCGTGCAGGCTCTGTAACACTTTGTTTAAACTTAAACAAAATGTTTGAGTCTTGCAGCTCTGCGGGTGTTGCACTCGGATCTGAATATTTAACCAATAACTGCTCATCAAAGCCAACATAGTTATAAGAACCCGATGCTGTTGGCGCTGCTTGACCGGCAAAACGCTCAATAGACTGTCCACGGTAACGTAACAAATGATTCCAAATAGCTTCTAAACCCGTTTTAGGAATAGGGAAAGGAATACCAATTGCCGTATTTTTGATCCCATTCCCGTCTTCAACTAGCTCAGCTGTTGGTGCAAACTTTTTAGTTGCGTCGTACACAAACTGTGGATAAGACGCAGAGCGACGTGTTTCATACACTGGCATTTTAAATGTATCTGGATATGCTTCAAATAAAGCAATTTGACCCGGACTTAAATTTGCTTTGTACTTTTCAATATTATTTTTATCAATAGTGAATAGCACTTTATCAGTTGAAAATGGGTCAAGGTGATGCATACCCGGTTCATAGCCTGCTGGAGCAGATATAATGCCATTATTCCATGCTGGAATAGAGCCATCAGCATTCGCCGCTTTTTCTGCGCCTAATGGCGTTAAGTTTTGACCTAATTGAGCTACCTCAACTGCGCTCATTTTTGCCAAAGCAGCGCTGCTTGCAAATAAGCTACAAAAAGCAGTAGCAATGAGGGTAGGTTTTTTAATCATAGTAATGTTACCCCTAAATAGAATATTTTAAGTTAAAAGAAACGTAATCGCGATCTGAGAAAGTATTAATATCGCCGCCGCCCCAAAACGAGTTGTAGCTCACGTCAAGTGACCACGCATTTTGGTAGTTAAAGTTCATGGTCGCACCTAAAGATTTACGGTCTTCAATAAATAAGAACATAGGATCTGGTGTATTACCATTTACGTCATGAGAAAATACAAAACGAGGAGAGAAATTAATACCATCGTAAAGGTCATAATAATCACCTTTAGCAATTAAGCGATATCCCCAAGAAGATGCAGTAGCAAATGATTTTTGCTCTGCACCATTTGAAAGACCAAGTTGCAATGTAGTGTAATCAGTTGTGCCAGGCCCAGTAATAACGCCACTTCGCCCAGTACCCGATACGTTTAAACGCATCTCGTCGTATTCAGGCATGTTATGAATTTTTACAGCACCCACTTCACCAACAACAGCCCAACTATCAGCCCCTAATGAAGGGCCAAATAAATGTGTTGCAGTAAACTGTAATTGTGATGTATTACGTTCAATATACCCTTGAGCAACTTGACCAGGTCCTACAACACTGATGTCGTCGCCTAAACTCATTTGTGAAATACCCGCAAAATCAGGACGGATACCAGCAACCGCTAATTGCTCAGGCATCGCTGCATACAAAAGCTCAACATCATCAATTTGCAGAGGCTCGTCTTGACGAAAAGCAAATTCACCCGCAAAAGCTGTTTCACCAATAGTGGTGTTAAAGCTCAAACCGTATAGTTTAATATCTTCTGGGTAGTCGTTTTCAGCTTTAGAAAAGGCAGTTAAATCAGCAACATTATCAGAGGTAATTTCTGTCGTCATAATCATCGCTAAATCTTGCGCAATTGCTTCGTTTGAAAAGTTTGATACGCGACCAGAGATAAGCGGACGACGACTGTGGTAGTTCACATGGTATAACGCAATTTCAGTATCATTAAACTCAGGTAAAAACACCCCTAAACGAAGACCGTACTGACCGCCATCTTCAGGTTCTGTTTTACCATTATCTCCTTTACCTTTAAGCGCGACCTTAGTTGGATATGCAAGGTACATTTGAGCTAATAAAGCACTCCCTTCGGCACTTGAAGGATCAATTCCTTGAGCAGCTGTTGCTAGTGCAAAGTCAGATTTTAAGTTATTTAAACTATCCGTTAAAAAAGCAACATCAATATCAGGATTAGACGTAAAGCCTAACTGAACATTTTGTTGGTAACCATTTTCTGCAGCAAAGTCATTAGTAGAAAAATACGTGCCAGCTGCGGGTAGACGCGTTTCTTGCCATTGATATTGGTAGAAACCTTCAAGCGTAATATTTTCAGTAATACCAAGCGATGCCCAAAGCATACCGATTGGTATAAATGCTTCTTTAAGCTCAGCGCCTGGTGCTTTTAATCGGTCAATATCAACTGGGTTTACGTTAATACCATGAGATATAAGCGTACTTTCACCCCAGTTAACTACTTGCTGACCTAAGCGAATTGATAATGGGTTATTCCCGTCGTTTAAATCAAAATTAGCCCAAACGTATGCATCTAGTAAACGGATATCTGCACAGCTTTGCTCTTTTGTATCTTTATCGTCACACGGGTCAACACCTTCACCAGAAGTTGGGTTTGAATAAGCGCGATCGCCATCCATCAACTCAAAATCATAAAAGTACATAAAACGTGTAAACAAACCGTAATTATCTTTATTTATTGAAAGGTCGTGTGTTCCCTTCAATAGTTTTGAGAATGAGTCACCACTGTCAAAATTTAAATTACCCGCATCACCATTGTTTGAGTAAGAGCCGGGTTGTGCCCATACATCTTGTGATGAGTAAATAGTGTTACTTAGTGCAGGGTTGTAACCTGTCCAGTCAAAAGCTGGATTATTACTTTTACCAATTAAGTTAAAGTCCCTGTCTTCTACACGGACGCTTTGCCCATATGAAAAGGTTGAGTCGAAGGTAATATCAAAACCCCCAGCTTCAAATGTTACAGCTTGAGTACTGGCTGCAGATAAACCTAAACNTGCTAAACCTATAGCGATTTTATTTTTAACAAAAAGCGATCTTCTTATCATTTTGGTTCCCCCCTGTCGCGGGTCATTTTGTGTGATCAAGTTATTGTTTTTAGTGTCATCGTAACGATAGAAGCGAATCATTGAAATTACAAATAGTCGCATTCAATCTGTCATATATTTCTTATTCTGGTTGACGCTTACGTATTGGTAAGACGTCGTACCAGATAATTTATACACGTTATTTAACAATAGGACAAATTGAAATTAACAAAAAGACAATATTTTTATGCTTTTATAACATGAAAACAGGGAGCTAAGCCACGCGCTCAATACGAATGAATTTATTTTCGGGGGTTAATAATATTCTAAAACGCCCTCTTATACCTAGGCTGGTAATAAAAGGTCTTAAATGATTAGCAGAAAAACGTACCGTTTTCCCGCCATCTTCTACAACTTGTAAAGAGCTAAAACGGCCATGGTAGTAATCCATGCACTCGTTATAGCTCAATCTTAAGGTAAAATAATACTCAATCATTTATACGAGCGCTTTTTCAACCTTTTCATACAAATCAGCACTTAGCCCATCTAGATTAGCTAAGCGTTGTAATTGCAGTTTCATTGCTTGAGAGCGAACATCATCGTAACGTTTCCATGACATGAACGGTGTTAACATACGAGACGCATTTTGTGGATTAATTGCATTAAGTTTTATTAATAAGTCACCTAACAACGTATAACCTTGGGCGTCTGAACGATGAAATTGTGCTGTATTAAAGTGACTAAAGCTTCCTACAAGTGCACGTACACGATTCGGGTTTGAAAAATCAAAACACGGATGTTCGTAAAGTGCCTTAATATTGTCTATAGCATTATTGCCTGATTGCATAGCTTGCAGTGCAAACCACTTATCCATCACTAAAACATCATGGCGCCATTGACTATCAAAATGACTCAAAAGCTCTTCTTGTAAAGGGTGGGATGCTTTTACCACTGCGCTTAGTGCACCAAGTACATTGGTCATATTAGTAGAACTTGCGGCTTCTTTAATAAAGCTTACAGCCTCTGGCTTTTGAGTTTTAGCCAAATAATGCAAGCATATTTGTTTTAAAGCGCGCTTAGCAACGGAGCTTGCACTTATACTGCCATCATCTTCAAGAGATTCGTAACAACTAAGCAGTTCATCAGCAAGTTCGTCAGCAATTTGTTGCTCGAACTTTTCTGTTATTTCAATAATCTCATCAACAAGTATTACTTCAAATTCAGCGGCTAATGTATCAAAACTTGGCAGTTTAAACAGCTCTGCAATTAAGGCTAAATCGCCCTCTTTTGTGTTTATAAGTACACGTAGCGCATTTATAATTTCGCTGCTTAACTCGCTATTAGTCGTATCGGTAATCTGAGATTTAATCGCTTTAATAAATAGCTGCTGTTGTGCATCCCAACGTGAAAAATCACTGCGTGCAAAACGCATAATATGTAATAGTTCGGGCTCTGTTGTTTGCTGATTTAAAATACAAGGTGCAGAAAAATCTTCGAGTAAAACCGCAACGGGCTTTTCTAAGATATTATCAAAGCTAAATGTTTGAGTCGTACTTGTTACATCAAGCACATGATCTAGTTTTTTACCATTATATTGCAGAGCAATACTTTCCCCATTCGCATCAAGTAGTTCAATAGCAAAAGGTATATGAAGCTTTTTATTCTCTGGCTGATTAGCTGGCGCTGTTTGCTCGATTGTCAAAGTGTATGTATTTGAGCTGCTATCAAATTCTTGAATTGCATTTAAACGCGGTGTACCTGATTGGCTGTACCATTGTTTAAATTGCTCTAAATCAACACCTGATGCATCGCTCATCGCACATACAAAGTCATCACATGTAACTGCTTGCCCATCGTGGCGCTCAAAGTAAAGCGTCATCCCTTTTTGAAAGTTAGTTTCACCCAGTAATGTGTGCATCATACGGATAACTTCAGCACCTTTATCGTATACAGTTACTGTATAAAAGTTATTCATTTCAATAACTTTCTCAGGGCGAATTGGGTGAGCCATAGGGCCTGCATCTTCGCTAAACTGATGCGTCCGCATAACTTTGACCGCATCAATTCGGTTAAGTGCACGAGAGCCTAAATCACTACTGAACTCTTGGTCTCTAAATACAGTTAACCCTTCTTTTAGCGATAACTGAAACCAATCTCTACAAGTAACTCGGTTACCTGTCCAATTATGAAAGTACTCATGCCCTACAATGGATTCAATCGTATGGTAGTCTTTATCTGTGGCTGTTTCTTGATTAGCTAATACGCATTTACTGTTAAAAACGTTTAGCCCTTTATTTTCCATCGCGCCCATGTTGAAAAAATCGACGGCTACAATCATATAAATATCAAGGTCATACTCTAAATTAAAGCGTTGTTCATCCCACTGCATTGCCTTTTTGAGTGAGGCAATAGCATGGGGTGTTTTAGATAAATTACCTTTATCAACAAACAATGCTAATTCTACATCTCTGCCGCTTTTAGTCGTGTACGTATCTTTTAAAACATCAAAATCGCCAGCTACAAGTGCAAATAAATAGCTCGGCTTTTTAAATGGGTCTTGCCATTTCACAAAATGACGACCATCTTGTGTTTCACCACTGTCTACTTGATTACCATTAGAAAGAAGTTGTAGATACTTTTTATCGGCAATAATAGTTACATCAAACGTGGCAAGTACATCAGGGCGATCCATGTAATAGGTGATCTTTCTAAAACCCTGCGCTTCACACTGTGTACAATACGCACCGCCAGATAAATACAAACCCTCTAAAGAAGTATTCGTCTCAGGCGATATCTCGGTCACAATACTTAATTGACAACTATCCGGTAGGTTATTAATTATTAGCTGCTCGCCAATAATTTCATAATCAGTTATATCAACCGTATCAATAGATAAAGACAGTAAGCGTAAATCAATACCATCAAGCACTAAAGGTGCTTTTTTATCACCAACACGCGTAAGCGTTAGCAAAGAGCTTACTTTGGTTGATAATGGCTGTAAGTCAAAGGTTAGCTCTGTGTGGTCAATTAAAAAATCAGGAGCTTTATAGTCTTTAAGATATTGTGCTTGAGGTTTACTTGATTCAGTCATAGATACTCCAAAACAGCTCCTTTTAAGTTAAAGGAGCTGTTTAAAATTAGGCGGATTGTTTTGGCTTAATACGTAAAATTTTAATGCCCAAGTAGGCATAAACCACCGCTAAAACAGGGTTAATTAAGTTAAAGAAAGCGTAGAGTGCATAATCAAAAGGATTTATTAGTAAAACGCTTTGCATATATGCGCCACACGTGTTCCATGGAATTAGTGGGCTGGTAATTGTACCGCCATCTTCCAATGTACGAGATAAGTTAACAGGCTTCAAACCACGTTTTTCATATTCATCTTTAAACATACGACCAGGTACAACAATTGCAATATATTGATCGGCCGCTATCACGTTAGTACCAATACACGTTGCTATTGTTGCCGCAATTAACGATCCCGTACTTTTAGCTATTTTAAGTATGCTTTTAACAAAAATATCCAAAAGGCCTGTTTTTTCCATAATGGCACCAAACATCAGTGCGGTCATAATAAGCCATGTGGTTGTAAGCATTCCGGACATACCGCCACCACTGAGTAGTGAGTCCATTTTGTCATCGCCTGTACTTATGCTAAAACCATCAAAAAACGTGGTCCAAACAAGCTTAAAATAGCCAACTAGCTGCCCTTGAGAAACATCAATTTGGCTAGCAATTAAATCAGATTGAAACAACATGGCCCAAACAGCGCCCACAACAGCACCGATAGAGATAGCAGGAAAGGCTGGCATTTTTTTAATCGCTAAAACTAAAAGTACAATTAGCGGGATTAGCATTTCAAAACCAATATTAAAGTTTTGCTGTAAAATAGCCGTTATTTCATCAATACGCCCCGCTTCGCTTGAAGCAGTTGCGTTAAAGCCCATGAATATAAATATAATCAGTGCAATTACAAAACTTGGTACTGTCGTCCACAGCATATGTTGAATATGCTCAAATAAATCAGCGCCTACAACTGCTGGCGCTAAATTGGTTGTTTCAGACAGCGGGCTTAACTTATCACCAAAGTACGCGCCAGATATAACAGCGCCTGCTGTAACTGTTTGTTCAAGTCCAAGACCCGTTGCAACGCCTAATAAAGCAACACCTATCGTAGCGGCAGTAGTCCAAGAACTACCTATACTCATAGCTACAATGCCACAAATTAAACAACTCGCTGCATAAAACCAACTTGGGTTTATAACTTGCAAGCCATAATAAATTAAAGTTGGTACAGTTCCAGAAAGTAGCCAAGTGCCAATTAACGCACCTACCATAAGTAAAATTAGGATAGCGCCAAGTGAAAGCGTTATACCTTCGATCATGGCTTGTTCTAATTTTTTCCATGTATAACCGTTTTTAAGCCCAATTAAAGCCGCTGCAAAAGTAGCAAATAAAAGTGCAATTTGGTTAGGGCCTGATGAAGAGTTATCACCAAATAAGTAAACTGCAGCACCAAGTAAACAAATTAATACAGAGATAGGAATTAACGCATCAAAAAACGAGGCGGGCTTGATTGGTTTGTCATCCAATAGCTTCAAAGTAGAGACTCCTAGACACACTTACTGTGTGTTTAATTATTATTTTTAGCACGTAAAGCGCATTAATTGAGCATGATTGATCTAGCTCAACTTTATGTAATCAAATATTATAACAATTTAGTAAATTTTAGGTAGTAAAAAAGGCGCTAATGCGCCTTTTTTATAGAGGTAAAACCAGTTGTTACTTCTTAGCTATACGACCATAATTAATATAATCTTGAGTAATTAATGCAGCTTCTTCCAAAAATGGGTCAAGCTCTTCAATTACTTCAGGTAAATCGTCTAAGTTTTCTACCGGATCTTTACCTAAACGCTTAAGACGTTCGTTAGTACGTACAAGTGCACGTGCTTCACCTTCATCTTTTTCTTTAATACGGTCTGCTTCAACTAAAGAGATAGTTTTACGGTCTTTCTCTTCGTTGTATAAGGTAATGTCATTAAATACATAACCAAATTCTGGTTCTGATTTAATTCGTACTTCGTGTTGCTTCTCAAGGTAGGTAATAATAGGTGTTAAATTACCTAACTTTTTGTATTTCGCTTTAACAATGCTATCCCAAGGAAGTGCATTATCTTGCTTACTTTCGCCCCACTCTGCAGGATCGATTGCTGATGGAAACGAAATATCAGGGATCACACCTTTATGCTGTGTACTCCCCCCGTTAATGCGATAAAACTTAGCAATAGTATACTGTACACTACCTAGCGCATTATCGTATAGGTCATAAGCGCGGCCTAAGCCTTTGTGCTGCTGTACAGTACCTTTACCAAATGTTTGCTCGCCAATAATAACCGCACGACCGTAATCTTGCATTGCTGCTGCAAATATTTCAGAAGCAGAGGCACTGTAGCGGTCAACTAAAACAGTTAAAGGGCCATCGTAATAAGTTATACCATCGCGATCTTTTTGCTCTTCTATACGGTTATTTAAGGTATGAATTTGAACAACTGGACCTTGGTCAAAAAACAAACCTGACAATTGAGTCGCTTCATATAAAGAACCACCACCATTTTGGCGTAGGTCGATAATAATGCCATCAACTTTTTCTTCTTTAAGCTTAGCCAGTTCAACTTTTACATCTTTAGAAAGGTTATTGTAAAAGCCAGGAATTTCAATCACTCCAACTTTACTTGTTAAGTCAGAGTATTTGGCTTCAAATACTTCTGATTTAGCCGCTCTATCTTCAAGTCGAATTTTATCACGAGTGATTTCTACAACTTTCGGAGCGCCGTGAGCATCAACACCTTTTAAATACTGTAAACGTACTTTAGTCCCTTTAGGACCTTTAATTAAATCAACTACGTCATCTAAACGCCAGCCAATTACATCTACAAACTCTTCGCCATCTTGAGCAACACCAATAATGCGATCATCAGCTTTAATTTGATCTGTTTTATCTGCAGGGCCTCCCGGCACTAAGCTGCGAATAACAGTGTAATCTTCATCAGGGCTTAATACGGCACCAATGCCCTCAAGCTCTAAGTCCATATCCATTTTGAATTGCTCTGCACGACGTGGCGATAAATAAGACGTATGCGCCTCAATACTGCGTGCTAGCGAATTCATAACAATTTGAAAAGCATCTTCTGAATTTGATTGTACTAAACGTTTTTCTGCATTTTTGTAGCGTTTGGTCAGCACCTCTTTAATGCCTTCCCAATCTTTACCCGTCATTTTTAAACGCAGTGCGTCGTACTTTACACGCTCACGCCAAATTTCATCAAGCTCAGCTTGTGACGCAGGCCATGCTGAATCTTCACGGTCAAAAAAGTATTCATCTTCTTTATCAAACGTCATCTCTTTTTCAAGCAGAGTAAGTGAATACTCGTAACGTTCAAAACGGCGTTTAAGACTTAAGTTAAAAATATCAAACGTAAAGTCTAATTTACCGGTAGTAATAGCGTTATCAAAGTCATCACGATATTGCTCAAATGAGGCGATATCGCTGGCTAAGAAAACGCTTTTATTAAAATCAAGGGATTCGATATAACGATCGTACACTTTACTAGAAAGCTCATCGTTAAATCGAACCGGTGTATAGTGTGAACGAGCAAATAAGCTAGCCANGGCTTCTACAGCAGCAAATAATGAACCTGAAAACAGGGCAGCAACTAACGGAATGAGCGTAAACTTTTTACTCATACACAACTCCTTAATTTATTTACAACTTAAACAATGTATAAGCTGTCAGCTTTGGTTTTAACTTGCATACCTGTTACTAACTCAACATGAACATCATCTTTGTTCACTTCAGTTATTACTGCATTTACAAGTGCTTGGCCAAGTTTAACCTTAACCTTATTATTAACCTTGACCTCAGTTGCTGGCAAAGGTTCAATTTTTCCTGAACGCTTAGCCGGCGCTGCTTTAGCAGGTTTGTTAGCTGCAGGAGCGTTTTTATCGCCTGGTTTGCTAGCATGAGCTGGTTTTTTCTTGAAAGATTTAGAATCTGAATCTTGGCGAGGACGCTGTTGTTTTTTGCGTTTAGCCATTTTAGCGCGGCTTTCTTCCAATGCTTTTTGTGCATGGTCGATATGCTCTTGCTCAACTTTTTCACCTTGATTACCATCAAGATCAATACGAAACTCTGACTTGGTCACAGCTTCTAAATAACGCCAGTTAGACGTGTATTTTCTAAGCGCTTGACGAACTTGAGTCTTACTTACTTTTTCAGACCCTTCAATACGCTCAGCAATATCTTTAAAAATACCTACTTTAAGCGGCTTGATGCCATCTTTTTGTTTAAAACATTGTGGGAATTCTTGATATAAAAATTCCAACACTTCATTAATATCTTTTAGCTTGTTTGTGGTTTCCATTTTAGAACCTATTTTTCACATCTTTTCATCAAGGGACGAATCGACGTAGTGTGTTACCCAGTCGACCAACTCTTCGAAATCGGCTTCAATTACAGCCATATCACCCCGAAGGTGTTCCCAAATACCATTAATTGTTTCATCAATAAATTCACATTCTGAATCATCAGGAAGACGATCCCATGCAATATGAATTAAATCATTGAGCGTTTCCGCTACATGCTCTTCTTCGCCTTCCCAGTCGCCAACATCTTGCACAGCAAATAGGTAGTCTTGAACATTTAGCAAATCTTTCATTACAGGCTCGCCTCTAAGCATTTCACTAATGCTTCAAGGCCAGCTTTATCATCAGCATCAAATCGGCCAATACTTGGACTATCAATGTCTAGTACAGCAAATACTTTACCATGTTTCATGATAGGTACAACCACTTCAGAATTAGACGCTGCATCACAGGCTATGTGGCCGTCAAAAGCGTGAACATCTTCAATTAATTGTGTTTCTACGGTTGCCGCAGCAGTTCCGCATACACCTTTTCCTACTGGAATACGAATGCATGCAGGGTTACCTTGAAACGGACCAAGTACTAATTCAGTAGGAGAATCCATAAAGTAAAAGCCCGCCCAATTTACATCCTCTAAAGAGGTAAATAACAGCGCGCTTATGTTTGCCATATTGGCAATTACATTGGATTCACCAGCTATCAGCGATTCAGTTTGCTTAACTAATGACTGGTAAAAATCGTGCTTTTGCATACCAAACTACTTCTTATTAAACATACAGTAGCTAAAGGTACTCTTTGTCGTGAAAAATTGGAACCTTTTGGAGGTAAAAAAAAGGAAATCACACCGTTTATCAGTGCGCTTGGTTAATAATGCTGCGATTATTTTTTTGCCGTTTTACGAAGACCAAACAAAAACAGCCCAGCAGCGAATGCTGACATTACACTATTGATCAAAAATATCTCCCCTGTTGTGGCACTTAATAAGTAACTAAATATCGCTCCGCCTAGTAGTCCAAGAGTTAATACCCCTGAATAATTAACTTTAGAATACTTAAACATGAGTAAATACCCAGGCACAACAAAAGCAGCCATTGTTAAGCCTACTATGTGTGCATTTGATATAGCAGTCATTAATAAGGTAAGAAATATTGATACAAACTCGCCTTCAAGCGTAAGTGAGTAATAAACACCAAGTAAACTGCCTACAATAACAGGCGATAATAACGAAAGCCCTACGCTTTTTGCTAGCTGATGTTTCATTTAAAATCCTTAATACACAAATCTAAATTCTATGTATAAAGCATGCACCAAGATCTAAAGCTTAGAAATAGAGACTATGGTCGTAATTTATGATGACAAAACTCACAATTTCTATTCGTACTTATTTATTTTACAGGCACAAAAAAACCCGCTAAGTTAGCGGGCTATTCTGTTATATGGTGGAGAGATAGGGATTTGAACCCTAGATGGGCTATAAACCCATGCCGGTTTTCAAGACCGGTGCATTCGACCACTCTGCCATCTCTCCGATACTGCTAAGTTAAAAGTAAGAGTGTACTAATAACTATTTAAATGAATGATATTTTAATTACCACACACTTATTAAATAAGTGGTGGAGAGATAGGGATTTGAACCCTAGATGGGCTATAAACCCATGCCGGTTTTCAAGACCGGTGCATTCGACCACTCTGCCATCTCTCCGCACGGCCTGCATAATAGGGAAACCCATCCCTTTTGTGAAGCTTTTTTTTAAAATAATTGTTTAAGTGCCTAAAAAACAATTGATTTGTTTAAAGTTAAAACAAAATGTTTTTAATTTAGCCATCAATATACTTTTATTTAAATATTTAACTCTATTGATCTACAAAGGTTTGCCCAAACATATAAGAGTTGGTAATCTAATTTTAGTTAAATTATCGAAACACACACGTTTCACTTAAAGGAGCTCTACAATGGCGTTTAATCAATCGTACAATACCGCGAAACCGGTAATGTCTACCATTGAAACAAACAAGGTACTTAAAAACACCTACTTTTTACTAGCTATGACACTTGCATTTAGTGCAGTTACAGCCGGTATTTCAATGGCACTACAATTACCTTACTTTATGGGAATTGTGTTTACACTCGTTTCGTTCGGTTTATTATTTGTTGTAAATAAAAAAGCAGATACAGCATCTGGTGTATTTTGGGTTTTTGCTTTCACAGGTTTAATGGGGGCAGGCTTAGGTCCATTGCTTAACCATTATGCTGCATTACCTAATGGCCCAATGCTTATTATGCAAGCCTTAGGTTCTACAGCGCTTATCTTTTTTGGTTTATCTGCTTATGCACTAAATACTAAAAAAGACTTCTCATTTATGGGTGGCTTTTTAACTGTTGGCTTAATCGTTGTGATTGTAGCAAGCATCGTTAATATTTTTATTGGCAGTTCATTGATGTTTATGGTGCTTAATGCAGCAGTTGTACTGATTATGTCTGGTTTGATTTTATTTGATACAAGCCGAATCATAAACGGTGGTGAAACTAACTACATTCGCGCAACAGTGTCTTTATACCTAAGCGTATATAACTTATTTACTTCTTTACTTGCTCTACTTGGCGCAAGTGATGACTAATTAAATAGTTCTGTTAAAATAGCCCCTTTATTGGGGCTTTTTTATTGGAATTGTTTTGGCACGCTTTGTTCTTTCATTACATACACCACCATCCGATCACGATACCACGCAACGCATAGTTAAATTTGCGAATGCATGTTTAGCCCAAGGGCACACCATTGATGCTATTTTTTTATACCAGCAAGGTATTTATCATGCATCTACCCACTTTGATTTATCCTCAGACGAGCTTCAAATTTCAGCACTTTGGCAGCAACTTGCTGATCAAAAACTAAATTTAATGCTGTGTGTTACCGCCGCGCAAAAGCGCGGGTTAGATATTAAAAACACAGGTGTATTTAAAGTCGCAGGGTTAGCTGAATTTGCAATGCTTGCAAGCGACGCAGATAAATGGGTGCAATTTAAATGATAAACGTATTAGTAATGAGTCAGTGCAGCCCATTTGACGATTTAAATATTCGTGATGCACTTGATATGACATTGATATTTGCTGCTGTTGACCAAAATGTAAGTTGGTTGTTTAGCGGCCCCGCCGTTTTAGCTTTAAAAAAGCATCAACAACCAAACAATATTGGCTTAAAAGACTTTTTTAAAAATATTAAAACACTCGAAATATATGATGTTGAAAACATTTTCGTGTGTGAAAAATCATTGCTTGATTATGGTTTAAATAAACATGATTTACTCATAGAAGCAAAAGCTCTTAACTTTAGTCAACAACAAACACTAATTAAAGCGCAGCAACATGTGGTGAACCTATGAGTACGTTACATATATTTTCAAAGCCGCTTAACTATTACTCGGCAAATCAGCTAGAGAACTTAATTTTATCAGGCGATAAGGTACTACTTGTTGGTGATGCCTGCTTTGCAAAAAAACAATTTAGACAATTTGCAGATACACTGTTAATACTTGAACAAGACGCGCAAGTACGTGCAATAAAATTAGCAGATAACGATAAAGCAATTAGCTATGAAGACTTTGTGGCACTCACTTTATCAACTAATCAATCAATTACGTGGTAACTCATGCTTGAATTTAACAACCAACAGATTGAAACCGACAAACAAGGCTACTTGCTCGACCATACTTTATGGTCAAAGGAGCTGGCGCCTGTAATTGCTACTCAAGAAAACATCACACTTAGTGAGCAACACTGGGAAGTCATTAATTTTGTTCGTGATTTTTACATTGAATATAACACCAGCCCAGCAATTAGAATGCTTGTAAAAGCAATGGCTAAAGCACTCGGTGAAGATAAAGGTAATAGCCTTTATTTATATAAATTATTTCCTAAAGGCCCAGCCAAGCAAGCAACAAAAATTGCCGGATTACCAAAACCAGCTAGGTGCATATAATGAGAGCTAAATCAGACAATAATCAAGCAACACAAGCCAAGCCAAAAAGAAGTACTGGGCGTACTTATTCACGCAGTGCACTTAACAAAACGCCATCTGGTAAAAGAGAAATAAAGCCGCAAATAGCATCTAAAGACAGAAAAATTGTGTTATTCAACAAGCCGTTTGATGTGCTATGCCAATTTACAGATGACGCAGACAGAAAAACGCTTGCTGAATTTATCCCTATTAAAGAAGTTTACGCAGCAGGAAGGTTAGACAGAGACAGTGAAGGTTTATTGCTTTTAACAAACTGTGGAAAATTACAAAACACCTTAACTGCTCCTGATAAAAAAACGAATAAAACCTACTGGGCACAAGTTGAGGGTGAACCAACGAGTGAATCAATTAATGATTTATGTAATGGCGTAGAACTTAAAGACGGGCTTACACTCCCCGCTAACGTTAAAATAATTGATGAGCCAACAATTTGGGCGCGTACCCCGCCTGTACGCGAGCGAAAAGCAATCCCGACCACTTGGCTAAGTATTACTATTAATGAAGGTAGAAACAGACAAGTTCGTCGAATGACCGCGCATATTGGACACCCTACACTTCGCCTCATCCGCTATAGCATTGGCAACTATACGTTGGATGATATTAATTGTGGTGAATACAAAGTAATTAAGGGCGTAGTTGATGCATAAACCGCATGTCACGGTTGCAGCAATAGTAAAAAAGCAAAACGAGTTTTTACTTGTAAAAGAGCGCGATAAATTTACACAGCAGGTTTGTTACAATCAACCTGCTGGTCATTTAGAACAAAACGAAACGCTTGCACAAGCAGCAAGCAGAGAACTACTTGAAGAAACAGGCTTAGCGCGTGAGCCAGTCGGCTTTTTAGGTGTGTATAATTTGCATGCCGAAAATGGAGTGCACTATTTGCGATTCTGCTTTTTATTTGAAGCACCCGATAATATAAAATCGCCAACGCCAGTAGATACCGACATTATCAGCGCTAACTGGTACACATTAGAGCAAATAAAATCACTACCGCTTAGAAGCCCTTTAGTATTGAAGTGTATTAACGACAGCCTGAACCGACCAGTATTAAGCCTAGAAACTATTTATAATTAGTTATATTGGCGAGTAGCTTAAATAAAATAATTAACTCTATTTTACTTACTCTGAGCTTAGCGCTATACAGTTACGCCCTTGTTTTTTAGCATAGTACAAGGCGTTATCAGCGGCTTTAACGAAGCTAATTTCATCACTATTTGTATAGTCACTGATGGTATTAATACCCATACTTATAGATAAAAATCCGGTAAAGCTATCCTGATGTGCAATAGCTAAGTTTTCTACAGCCTTTTGTATTTGCTCTGCTATAAACAATGCCCCTTGCCTATCGGTTTGAGGTAATAAAACAACAAATTCCTCTCCGCCATATCGCGCCACAAAATCTTCTGGGCGACTAACCGTTGAAGCAATTTTTTGAGCCACGTCATATAAGCACGTATCGCCCGCTACATGCCCATACCGATCATTAAATTGTTTAAAATGATCAATATCGATAATAATCATCGATAGCATGCCTTCGCATTCTTTTGCTCGTTCATACTCATGCGTTAGTTTTTCATCAAACCGACGCCTATTTGCAATTTTGGTTAATGCATCCAAAAAGGCCATATCCCTAAGTATATCCTCTGCTTCTAAACGCTCTGTTGCATCATTAAAAACAGCTAAAAACTCTTCACCTATATCAATTCCTGAAATTTCCATCATCACTTGCGAGCCATCACGACAAGAAACTCGATAGTTATTTGCGGGTATGTCGTTATTGTTATTTAGTGCCTTTTCAAGAGAGTCTTGCCACAGCTCTTTTGCAAGTGCTCTGTATTGGGGATCTGGATACGCTTTTTCCCACCATGATTTAAGATTTGGCACATCTTCTACTGTATAACCAAAAACATCTACAAAACGTTGATTAACTTTTAAAATATCACCCGTCTTGGCACATACATTACATACTGGCATTGGCAAAACGGTAAATAACCTAGCGTAGTGACTTATCTCATGTTTGCGCATAGGGTTTAGTGTACTTTGAGGTAAGTAACTCATTGGCATATCATTTTTTTCTATACTAAGCTTTTCTTCCATTTCTAAAGCGAAATACCACTCAAGCCACCAGTGCTCTACATGCTCAAGCACCTTTAAATCAACGTTCTTTTTAACTGTTGAACCTTTTATTAAGCTAAATAACTCATGTACATGGTTTGGCTCTTGGTAAATATGAGGGTTTTTGGGTTTTATTAACTCATAAAAAAGATTATAGGCTGATTTTTTAAACTCTGTCGTCTTGCTAGAAAGTAATTCGCTATCCACAAAATCCGGTTTTTGTGTGTAATGCTCGACTAAAGAATTTATCTTGTTTATTTGATAGGCATAATTCATATATTCATTCCATTGACTATATTTCAAGCGGCTTTAAAATGGTTTACAACCATATACTCACCACTATTTTATTTTTATTAAGTGTATATTTACCCTAGTAGTTTTAAAAGAAAATACTATTAATAAAACTCAATAACTACATGAATTATTCTATACTCTTAATTTATTAGGGCGTGTTGATCTTTGTGGTATGAAAAACAAACAGCATGAAGATAAGGTATAATTGAATTCGCCAGAAAACTTTACACCGAACCTATATGCCAAGATTAATGTTAACAGACGGGACATGGAATGTCTTATCAAAAGTAATGTACTTAAGTGGTCGAATTTATAATAAGCCC